>CAZAMX010000104.1:0-7303 GCA_964486095.1 uncultured Acetatifactor sp.
CCTGTCCGCCGCCACCCGCAAATTCCACGATGCGGTTTACCGTTTCTCCCGCCTCATCCGTAAAATGAAAGTCGATGGTATTGGCCGGCAGGGGCGTCCGTCCCCAGATGGTGACACTTCCCGCACCCTTTTCTCCGAAATCCATGTTTTCATACACTATCGACACATTGTTGCCAATCCCCCGCACAATATTCCCGTCCCGGGTAAAGGTATCTCCGTAAACGGCATTGGCCTCACCTGCATACAGCTTTCCGTACGCCTTCTCCTGCTTCTTAATGACAAAGCCCTTAATGTGTTCCTTATCATACAGAACAAAGCCGATGTCCTGCACACCCTGAAATCGTTCCGGCAGCCTGTAGGTCTGTTCCTGATATACATTCCAAATAGAAGGCTTTTGATAGAATACGCTGTCAACCAGCCTGCTGTCCTCTTCATAAGGGGTTCCTGCCCAAATATCAATCTGATACCTGTCCCCTGAAAGGGCAAAGACCGGCAGCGTAATCTCGTCGGAACCATATTCGCCAAAATCAACGCCGGTAAAGACCACGCCGCTTGCCCCGTCCCTGGCAGTGGCAATTCCCTTTTCGTTGCCGCTGGTGATTTCTCCGATCGCCCCGGTATACAGACCGGCCGACACGAATTCATAAGGATTCAGGCTTGCTGCCCCCAGGCCCTCCGCCCGGTATTCCAGCTGTGAAATAAGAGCGGCCCGATCCCCGTGCTTCACCATGCAGCGCACGTTAAATTCTCCGTCTCCCAAAGCCTTTACCCTGGCCAGGTTTCGGCCCTGCTCGTCAGTGTACCCTGAAATTTCTGCATAATTAACTTCTATACCGCCTGCGTTCACCGCTTTCCAGACGAGGCTCCTGTCCGTAGTATCCTTTGGATACAGCAGGGCCTCCACCGTAATCTCCTGCCGGTCAGGTGTCAGTACATGGCTGCCCTCGGCCAGAAGCTCCAGCTTTCTAACGGGAATCCTTGCCGGAAGCTCTGCTTTCCTGGTGACACTATAGTTCTCCAGACAGGATTTCTTCACAAAATTCTCATCTGTCTTTACCGCCTTCAGGTTTAAAACAGCCGGCTCCAGATCCCTGCCGCTGACTGTCAGCACAAGCTCTCCTTCTTCTGCCGTACTTCCCACCACAATCAGCAGCCTGCCGGAAAACAGTTTTCTTACCGTGGTTTTATAGTCGTCGTAATCCGTGCTGTCGCCGTTGTCCAGCCCCATAATCCGGCCGGGCCCGGTGATCTTTGCCTTCACATAGTCCGCAGCATTCTCCACCAAATTTCCATTCTCATCCGCCATGGAAACCGTGACAAAACACATATCCTCACAATTCGCCTGCAGCTCCTGCCTGTCTGCTGAAAGCAGAATTTTTTTACTGTCCCCAAAGGAAGAATGGCTGTCTCTCGCTACCTCTCTGCCGTTCTCATCATAAGCCACTGCCGTAATAGTGCCGGGCTCATAGGGCACCTGCCAGTCGGCGATCAGCTTAAGTCCACGGGCATGGTCAATGCTCCGCCTTCCCTGGGAAACCCCATTTACAAACAGTTCCACCTCAGGCGCATTTGTGCAGGCCCGCAGGTCAACCAGCTGTCCGGGATTGAAATCCCAGTAAGGGAACAGATGCACCATGGGAGCTTTCTTTCCGTCCGTCCACTCCGCCTGAAAAACGTAATAGGAATCCTTGGGAAAACCTGCGGTGTCAATCTGTCCAAAATAAGAATTTTTGGTATGATAGGGCGTAGGCTCTCCGATATAATCGAAACCCGTCCAGATAAACTGTCCCCAGATGTATTCCGGATCCCTGTCGTCCGTAATACACTTCTCCCAACTCCTGGCTCCCCAGCTTGTTGCGGAATTGCCAAGAGAGGAACACTGCTCGTCCTCATCGGACAATATCTCCTGCCGCAGCGGGAAATGATAAATTCCCCGGCTCTGCACCACGGAAGCCGTCTCGCTGCCGTACATCATCCAGTCGGGATGTTCTTTGTGATGTTCTCCGTAATATTTTTCCGCGTAATTATATCCTGCTACCTTAACAATATCCGCACACTTTCTGGCATTTTCCCAGGGCATATAGTTTGAGCCGATAGTAATCAGGGCATTTCCCTTCGGATCATGCTCCCGCACAGCCTTCATCAGCCTACGGGTGATCTCCTGGCCGTGTTCATCCGCATGGGTGTCATAAATCTCATTGCCGATGGACCAGAGCAAAAGGCTGGGATGATTCCTGTCCCGGCGCACCCAGCTTCGCACATCCTTTTCGCACCATTTCTTAAAAAATCTGCCGTAGTCAAACTTTGTCTTAGGAAGCTCCCACATATCGAAAGCCTCGCTTAAGATGAGCATTCCCATCCTGTCAGCCAGGTCCATCAGCTCCGGTGCCGGCATGTTATGACTGGTACGGATGGCGTTCACGCCCATTTTCTGAAGCATCCTTATCTTTCTCTCCATGGCAGGTGCATGAAACGCTGCTCCCAGGCAGCCCAAGTCGTGATGTTCGCAAACACCGTGTATCTTCACATGCCTTCCGTTTAAAAACAGGCCCCTGTCCGTAGTAAGCTCCAACGTCCGAAAGCCCACCGTAATATCCTGACTGTCAATCACATCCTCATGCCCCTGAAGGCAAAGCTCTACGGAAAGCCGATAGCACTGAGGATCCTCAATATCCCACAGCTTCGGCTCCCTGATAAACGCCTGCAGGACAGAACGCCCTGCCGTTTCGGCGGCACTTAAAGAGTACGGCGCAGAATTCTCCGTTTCATGAGCATCGGCGGCAGATACACTCACCGGCACCTGGCCCAGCTCCTGCACCAGCCTTTCTCCCTGCCACAGACGATAACGGCAGACCACATTTAAATCCAGTTTTCCGGCCACCTCCGTCTCTGCCTCCAGCTCAAACCCGCCGTCAGCCTTCCTTGTTGTCAAATAAGTCCCGTCCAGGGGCAGATATACCGCCGGGCAGACCTTCAGCCACACCTTCCGATAAATGCCGGCACCTGAGTACCACCTGCTGTTGGGCGACTGGAAACGCACCTGCACCGTCAGCAGATTCTTTCCGGGCATCAGCGCGGAGGTTATGTCCATGTCAAAGGTAGAATAACCGTACTTCCAATCCCCGATCCTTGTGCCGTTGACATATACCGTAGAATCCATATAAACGCCGTCAAAGCGCAGAATTATCCGCTCTTCTCTGTGTATTCGGGCAATAATCCTTTCCGGTTCGTCCCCCGGAGAAAACAGCGTCTGTGATTCTGTTCCTACACCCAGCTCACCGCTTACATCCGCGATTTCTCCTGTTACCAGCTCAAATTCCTTACGGTACCAGCCACAGCCGTCCCGATAGAGATTTTTCGCGTCATAAATCAGCCAGTCATGAGGCAGCTCCACCGGAACAAATCTTGTCTTTTGATTCTCGATCTCACTCATGGTAACATGCAGATCCGTCCGCAGAAAAGTCCAGTTGTTGTAAAACGGAATCACATTTGTATTCATACCCACCCTCCTGTTATCATGCAGGCAGCTCCTGCATATTCTCCCCATAATCAGTCATGAACAGTATACCATGATTACGATTGCGTCGTAATCACGGTATGGATGGCCATTCAGCCGTTTCCTGCCCTGAATAAGGTCATTATATCATAATCTCTGGAAAATATCTCCTATAATTTATTTATGCAAAAGTGTCGGCAGCTCATACAAGTCCTTTATGCCATCCCCGGTATCACCCAGCCGTCTGACCGGTATAAATCTGCAGCCTGCGTTCTCCGCCGTTAGTCTGTCCTTTTCTTCATCACCGATCAAAATCAACTCTGCGACCGGGACTTCATATTTTTCCGCAATCATCTGCAGGCCCTTGCCGGCAGGTTTTCGATACCCGGAAACAGCGGAAGAAACATAATAATCAAAATATTCCAGTAATTCCGAAATATCTCTTTTGAATATCCTGTCCGGCATTGCACTGGGCAGATCCGTAAGCGCTGCAATCGTATACCCCTGTTCTCTTAGGCTGCTTAGTACCGGTATTGTATCGGGGTAAATTTCTGCTTTCAAATTCAGACTGCTCCAAAAAGTTTCCACGCAGTCCTCAATAGGCACGTCCATGTGCCGCACGTCCATGTGCCGCACGTCCATATGCCAATGTTCCATTGCTTTAGTGAAAATAGATTCGGCGGTATATTCCTTTTCCCGGTAATGAACTCTCGGATTAAAACTTTCCAGCATTTGCACGGTTTTTTCGACTGCCTCTTCCGGAACATTGCAGCCGTATTTTTGCTTGATCTCTCTTACACCCTGCCGATAAAAACTTACCCAAGAGTAAGGCATTCCCACATATTGCATTAATGTGCCGCCCAAGTCAAAAACTACTACCTTCACCATGACGATATTCCTTTTCTTCAATACTTATATTCCTCTTGCCGTCAGACTTACTGCTGCTTTTAAGGTATGCGGATTCTTTGGGAAAGCTTTCCGCCCTCCGGGTGCTCCTCCCGCATATGCCGGCCCGCATCCTCCACCGCCTCATAAAATCCCCTGGCTGACATTCTTACAGCCCCGTCACCCAATATAATCATCTGCTCCAGGGCATCCGATGTGGCCACTGTCACCCGGCGTTTTCTGCCGATCTCATGCACGGTTTTTTCGATATATTGATCCGCCGTCTCCGCCTCTTTGGTGTACACCACATAGATGTTATGATACTTTTGGACGGAACCGGGATTTCCCTTAACCTTATAGGCATCATAGACCAGGATCAGGGTGGCTCCATGGTATCCCTGATAATTACAGCATATATCCATAAGCTTGTCCCTGGCGCTTTGAATATTTATTTCTGCCAGGCTCCGCAGCTCATCCCAGGCAAAGATGATATTGTATCCGTCCACAAGGAATACTTCCTGAACAGGTTTTTCCGCTTTCCCCGCAGGAGGCCTGTTCGTTCTGTATTTTTCATTGCTCCCACTCATGCGCCCGTCAGGAGCATCACTGTTCTTCATAGCTCCGGCTTCTTCATTACCGTTCTTTGATCCGGCTTCTTCATCTGTCCGCCCGCCGGTGTTCTGCCTATGATACCGATAAGGTGCATATGACTGTATACTTTTCCCGTAGGTACGTTTGAATATTTCTTCCATCTCTTCCTGCGTTATATAATCGGACCGCCCCTGTCCTGTCTGGCTGACTCCGGAGCGACTGTTTTGCCCGGCCTGCTTTTGTTCGGGCTGCTTTTGCCCGTTTGCATTCCACCCGCTCTCCACATGAGCATAGCCGGGCACCTCCTGCCAGCCTACCAAAAAACCTGCGCCATGGGCGCAGAACACGGAAGCGGAGGGATTCTCCGTATCGGCTTCCGCGTCATAACCGATCTCCCCGATCACCTCTTCCGCGTTATGACAAGGCTCATATCCTTTCAGCGCAAGCATAAGCCGGCCCCGCCCCTTTGTGTAAGCAGCCACCTCCCTCTGATAATCCCGCATGGTGGACGCCGGAGCGCTGCCGGCAAGAATGGCCGTTTCCCCTTCCGTCACAGGCGGTTCAAAGCTGCCGCTCATTCGCTGAATGTCGGACATGGCCCGCCCCACCTGGTCCAAGGGCACCTCCAGCGTAAAGGAGAACACCGGCTCCAGCAGGACGCTTTCACACTGCATCAGCCCCTGCCGCAGGGCCCTGTAAGTGGCCTGTCGGAAATCCCCGCCTTCTGTGTGCTTCAAGTGCGCCCTGCCTGTCAGCAGCGTAATCTTCATATCCGTTATGGGAGAACCGGTAAGTACTCCCAGATGGGTCTTTTCTTCCAAATGTGTCAGAATCAACCTCTGCCAGTTCCTGTCCAGCTCATCCTCGCTGCAGCAGGAGACAAACTCCAGCCCGCTGCCCGGCTCCCCGGGCTCCAGCAGCAAATGCACCTCCGCATAATGGCGCAGCGGCTCAAAGTGTCCGATTCCCTCTGCCGCAGAAGCAATGGTCTCTCTGTACAGCAGGCGTCCGCTGTCAAATTCCGCTTCCAGGCCAAAGCGTTCTGCAATCAGACGCTTTAAAACTTCCGTCTGTACTTCTCCCATGACCTGAACCTGAATCTGCCGTATGCTTTCCTGCCAGATCACATGCAGCTCAGGCTCTTCCTCTTCCAGCGTCTTCATCTGCCCCAATGCCTTCACCATGTCCGTTCCGGGTGGCAGCGCCAGCCGATAGGTCAAAATCGGCGTCAGAACCGGCTGTTCGCTCAGCCCCTCACGGCCCAGCCCCTGTCCTGCAAAGGTATGGCTTAGCCCTGTCACCGCGCAGATGCCTCCCGCCTCCACCCGGTCCACTGCCTGGAAGCTCCCGCCGCCGTATATTCTCAGGGCATCCGCCTTTTCCTCCCAGATGTCCGCCTGATTCACCGCACTTGCACCGTTATTCACTGACATTTTCACCCGAAGCTCCCCGCCTGTTACCTTCAGGTGAGTCAGCCGGTTTCCTGCGGCATCCCTGGATATTTTGTAGACTCTTGCCCCGAAGTCCTCCGGGTACTCCTTCACCAGCGCAAAGCGGCGCAGCCCTTCTAATATCGCTTCCACTCCCTCCAAGCGCAGAGCAGAGCCGAAATAGCAGGGAAATACCTGCCGCTTTGCAACCGCCCTGGCAACGGATTCATCCTGTATCGTCCCCGTCTCCAGATATTCCTCCATTAAAGCTTCGCTACACAAGGCAAGGTTTTCTTGCCTCGCGAGTTCTTCTCGCCTGGCAAGGTTTTCTTGCCTCGCCAGTTCTTCTCGCCTGGCAGGGTTTTCTTGCCCCGCAATATCTTCCCGCCCGGCAAAGTCCTCTCGTCCGCCAAACTTCACGCACTCGCTGCCCAGCCTGCTCTGAAGCTCTTGCATCAGTGCCTGTTCATCCGTTCCCGGCTGGTCCATCTTATTAATAAACAAAAAAACAGGAATTTCATACCGCTTTAACAGTCTCCAAAGGGTTTCCGTATGCCCCTGTATGCCGTCAGAGCCGCTGACCACCAGCAGACAGTAATCCAAAACCTGCAGCGTCCTCTCCGTTTCCGCCGAAAAATCCACATGCCCCGGCGTGTCTAACAGCACCAGCTCCAGCCCCTTCCAGGAAAGATTGGCCTGCTTGGAAAATATGGTAATTCCTCGCTCCCTCTCCAGAGCAAAATTATCCAGAAAGGCATCCCTGTGATCCACCCTGCCCAGCTTCCGCAATACTCCTGCCGTATAAAGCAGCCCTTCAGAAAGAGTGGTTTTTCCTGCATCCACATGTGCTAAAATGCCTATGACCGTCTTTGAAGCCTTCATATTTTTCCTCATTCCGCTA
>CAZAMX010000105.1:0-7279 GCA_964486095.1 uncultured Acetatifactor sp.
GATATGGATGAAGAACGGGAAAAGGGCAGCCAGGTCAGTGAAGAGAGAGAAGAAAAGCTGAAGAGAGCCAGGAGGAACCGGCGGAGAAATTCCACCATCAAGGGTGTGTTTGCCATGCTGGGCTGTATGGTGCTTCTGGCGGCAGCCATGTACGGAGGCATGTCTCTGTATGAAAAGCTGGCGGACCGAAATGGGAACAGTGTCCCGGCAGATCATCCGGAGCAGGAGGGAAATCAGGCCGGGCAGCCGGAGGAAGACGGAGATGTGGTAGACGTATTTTCAGGCTCCGTGGTCTATTCTCAGGCGGAGCTGGATCAACGAATAGCCGAGGCGGTGACCGTGGCACAGGATGAAGAGGCGGACAGGGTCTTAAACGGGATCAAGGAATCCCTTTCTTCATGTACCACTACCGTAGAAACGCTGCGGCCTTATTACCCTGATGATATTGTGGTGGTCAGCGACGGGAAATTCTATTTTGTGCCCATTAACCGAAATTTGAAGCTGAATCAGCTGGATGCGGCAAATCTGCAGATATTGGAGAACGGCGAGTATCAGTACCTTACGGATGGCCAGGTGACCTCTCACAAGGGAATTGATGTGTCCAGATATCAGGGGGACATTGATTGGAATCTGGTGGCCCAGGACGGGGTGGAATTTGCCATGATCCGCCTGGGATTACGGGGCTACGGCAAAGAAGGCAACCTCAAGGAGGATGCGAAGTTTGACGCCAATATCCAGGGGGCCAAGGCCGCGGGAATCAAGGTGGGTGTCTATTTCTTCAGTCAGGCAATCAACGATGAGGAGGTTCTGGAGGAGGCCAGTCTGGTCCTGAATAAGATCGCCCCCTATCAGCTGGACTGCCCGGTGGTGTACGATGTGGAGCGGACCAGGGAAGACGGCCGCATGAACAACATTTCCGTGGAAGAGCGGACCCATAAGACCCTGCTTTTCTGCCAGACCATCGAGAACGCAGGCTACACTCCCATGATCTATCACAATACCCAGATGGGGGCGTTAATGATAGATGTTGCGCAGCTGGAAGCCTATGACAAATGGTATGCCTCTTACAGTGACCAGATGTTTTACCCCTATGAGTACAAGGTCTGGCAGTATTCCGACAAAGGGACGGTCCAGGGGATCAGCGGCAACGTGGATCTGAATATCTGTTTTGAACCGATATGGAAGTGACGGACGGTTGAACTGTTACTGAATTGTTACATGTTTAGAAAGATTTTAGAAATCTTTTATTGACAAATAAATTTCCCGGTGATAATGTTAGTGTGCTAACAATAAAGGTTAGCACACTAACATTTTTTGCATAAGAAGAAGCTGTTTTTTTACGTAGAAAAGAGGTGACGTTATATGGAACAGAATCAAAAAAGGCTTGCCTTTACTCTGCGTGCCATTCAAAACAAAGTCAAGACCATTATCTGCAGCAGCATACCGCCTTCATCAAAGGGTCCTCAGTCGCAGCTTCAGGGAGGTATTTTAGGCTATTTGTATCACCATCAGGAGCAGCCGGTGTATCAGCGGGATATTGAAAAGGAATTCCGTATTTCCGGAGCTACGGCCACCTACACACTGCAGGTCATGGAGCGGTACGGAGTGATTGTCCGCAGGGCGCTGGATAAGGATGCCAGGCTGAAACGAATCCTGATGACGGAGGATGCCATGCAGGATCATCGTCGGATAGAAGAGCATATGGACATGGTAGAGCAGCGCATGACCCAGGGATTAAGCGCCGGAGAGGTTGCCAAGCTGCATCGTATGCTGGATATGGTTCTGGAAAATCTGGAGGAATGGCAGCAGGAGACGGGCATCAGGGAACCGGAGGGAAAACCCGACGGCTGAAAGTACCTCTGCAAGAAAGAAATGAATTGAAATATGAAATAAAGTATGATTATGAATTAAAATATAATTAAGAAAGGATGTGGAAAAATGCTGAAAACACTAGGAGCGCAGATTAAAGAATATAAAAAGGCTTCCATAGCAACGCCACTCTTCATGATCGGCGAGGTTATCATGGAAATGATCATTCCGCTGCTGATGGCTTCCATTATTGACCAGGGTATCAATGTTGTCAATGCGGACGGAAGTCAGGGGAACATGCAGCATATTTACATGATTGGAGGATTGATGGTGCTGACGGCCATCTTAAGCCTGCTTTTTGGAATTGGCGGAGGTGTATTCGGAGCCAGGGCCTCCACCGGATTTGCCAGGAACCTGCGGCGGGCCATGTATGAGAACATACAGACCTTTAGTTTTTCCAATATTGACAAGTTCAGTACCTCAGGATTGGTGACCAGGCTGACCACGGATGTGACCAACATGCAGAACGCCTATCAGATGATGCTGCGGATGGCTATGCGGGCGCCTTTCAGCCTGATTATCGCCATGATCATGTCCTTTAGAATCAGCCCCAGGCTGGCCAGTATCTATCTGATAGCGGTGCTTTTCCTGGCATGTATTCTGGGCGTGATCGTGACAACTGCCACAAAACATTTTACCCAGGCGTTTCCCAAATATGACGATCTGAATGAGAGCGTGCAGGAAAACGTGTCCGCCATCCGGGTGGTAAAGGCATATGTCCGTGAGGATCACGAAAATAAAAAGTTCAGAAAAGCCAGCGAGAATATTTATAAGATATTCTGCAAGGCGGAGGGAATTGTGGCCTGGAACGGCCCGGTCATGAACCTGACGGTATACAGCTGCATTATTTTGATCAGCTGGCTGGGAGCGCATATGGTGGTACAGGACCAACTGACCACAGGGAAGCTGATGAGCCTGCTAACCTATTGCATGACCATCCTGATGAATCTGATGATGCTGTCCATGATCTTCGTAATGGTGACCATGTCCGTTGCCAGTGCCAGACGTATCTGTGAGGTGCTGACAGAGACTCCGGACCTTGCCAATCCGGAGACTCCGATTTACCAGGTGGCGGACGGCAGCATCCTCTTTGACAATGTTTCCTTCAGCTACAGGAAGGATGCAGAAACGCCGGTATTAAAGAATATACAGCTGGATATTAAGTCGGGTGAGACCATCGGTATCATTGGCGGCACGGGAAGCGCGAAGTCCAGTCTGGTGAATCTGATCAGCCGTCTGTATGACGTGACGGACGGGCGGCTGCTGGTGGGCGGCGTGGATGTCCGCAGCTATGACATGGAGGCCCTGCGGAATCAGGTGGCAGTGGTGCTGCAGAATAATGTCCTGTTTTCGGGGACCATTTTGGAAAACCTGCGCTGGGGCGACAGGGAAGCCACGGAGGAAGAATGCAGGCGGGCTTGTGAACTGGCCTGTGCCGATGAGTTTATTCAGAAGATGCCGGACGGCTACAATACATACATTGAGCAGGGCGGCACCAATGTATCCGGAGGACAGAAGCAGAGGCTCTGTATCGCCAGGGCGCTCCTGAAAAAACCTAAGATCCTGATTCTGGACGATTCCACCAGCGCGGTGGATACGGCTACCGACGCCAAGATCAGAAAGGCCTTTGCCGAAGAAATACCCGGAACCACGAAATTGATCATTGCCCAGAGAGTATCCAGCGTGGAACATGCCGACAGGATCATTGTCCTGAATGAAGGTCAGATTGACGGCTTCGGTACCCACGAAGAGCTTTTGGAGAGCAATGAGATTTACCGCGATGTCTATGAATCACAGACCGGCGGCAGCGGTGATTTTGACGAGAAGGGAGGAATGTGATTATGGCAGAGGAAAGAAAGCCCAAGGTAAACAACGGGCCCGGTCCCAGAGGCCCAAGGGGTCCCAGACCAAAGATCGAGAATCCCGGCAGGCTGTTGAAAAGGGTGCTGGGCTACACCTTTAAGGATTACGGAATCCAATGGGTTATCGTGATTGTCTGCATTTTTGCTACGGTGTTTGCATCTCTGCAGGGAACGTTGTTTATGCGGACGCTGATCGACGACTATATCCTGCCGCTGATAGGACATGAGAATCCTGACTTCAGCGAGCTGGCAAAGGCCATCGGCAGAGTGGCATGTTTTTACGGAATCGGCGTTATTGCCTCCTTTGTGCAGTCCAGGCTCATGATCTATGTGACCCAGGGGACCCAGAGAAACTTAAGGAACGACTTATTCGAAAAGATGGAGAAGCTTCCCATCAAATATTTTGATACCCATGCTCACGGCGACATCATGTCCATCTATACTAACGATATAGATACCATGCGCCAGCTTATCAGCCAGAGCCTTCCCCAGCTGGTCAGCAGTCTGATTACCGTGGTTGGCACCCTGGTTTCCATGCTGGTGCTGGATATTCCGCTGACCCTTGTCACCCTATTGATGGTGGGGATCATGCTGGTGGCAGCAAAAAAGATAGGCTCCTTAAGCAGCCGCTTTTTCCTGGCGCAGCAGCGTGATCTGGGCAGCTTAAACGGCTGTATTGAAGAGACCATGACAGGGCAGAAGGTAGTAAAGGTTTTCTGCCACGAAGAGGAAAGCCTGAAGCAGTTCAATGAGCTGAACGATCAGCTTTGCGAGAGCGCGTATTCCGCCAATAAATTTGCAAATATCATGGGGCCGGTTAATGCTCAGCTGGGCAACTTAAGCTATGTAGTCTGCTCCGTGGTGGGAGGACTGCTGGCTGTCACGGGAATCTCCGGCCTGACCTTGGGAGCGCTGGCCAGCTTCTTAAACCTGAACAAATCCTTCAGTATGCCAATCAACCAGATCAGCATGCAGTTCAACAGCATCATCATGGCTCTTGCCGGAGCGGACAGAATTTTTAAGCTGATGGATGAGACGCCAGAGGTGGATCAGGGCTATGTGGAGCTGGTGAACGCCGCAAAGAACGACCGGGGCGAGCTGGTGGAGAGCAGCGAGAGAACCGGCCTCTGGGCCTGGAAGCATTATCATAAGGACAGCGATACCACCACCTACCAGCAGCTGAAAGGGGATGTGGTATTCGATCATGTGGATTTCGGCTATCATGACGAGAAGATGATTCTGCATGACATAGAGCTTTTTGCAAAGCCGGGACAAAAGATCGCCTTTGTGGGTGCTACCGGCGCGGGCAAGACCACCATCACCAACCTGATCAACCGCTTTTATTCCATTCAGGACGGCAAGATCCGCTATGACGGCATCAACGTCAACAAGATCAAGCTGGATGACTTAAGAAGGTCTTTGGGGATTGTGCTGCAGGATACCCACCTGTTTACGGGGACCGTCATGGAAAATATTCGTTACGGCAAGCTGGACGCTACCGATGAAGAGGTGATAAGGGCAGCGAAGCTGGCCAATGCGGACGGCTTTATCCGCAGGCTGCCGGAGGGCTACAATACCATGCTTCACGGAGACGGCGCAAATTTAAGCCAGGGTCAGAGGCAGCTGCTGGCCATTGCCAGGGCGGCTATTGCCGATCCGCCGGTATTGATCCTGGACGAAGCTACCAGCTCCATCGACACCAGGACGGAGAAGCTGGTACAGCAGGGCATGGACGCCTTGATGAAGGGGCGTACCAATTTTGTTATTGCCCACAGGCTGTCCACGGTCAAAAACAGCGACTGTATCATTGTGCTGGAGCAGGGGCGCATTATTGAGCGCGGCACCCATGACCAGCTGATCGAGCAGAAGGGCAAGTATTATCAGCTTTATACAGGAAATGCCATGGCGCAGTGAAGCAGAACTTGACATTTATACAGGGCTGTGATATTCTCGGTATTGTAAAAAAGAAAATTCTTCGGGGTCGGGTGTAATTCCCTACTGGCGGTAAAGTCCGCGACCCGGGATAAGGCGTGAGAAATCAATATGCCTGTTCCGGCTGACTCGGTGAAACTCCGGGACCAACAGTAAAGTCTGGATGAAAGAAGAAAGCTTATGTTCCGTCTCCTGCATTGGGAGCCGCAGTCTGCGATGGTGCATGTAAAAACCCCGAATCTGTATGATTCGGGGTTTTATTCATGACAATAGAAGACTCGCCAAGCGTGGATTCTATTGTTGTGGAGTGCTGCCGGTTCCCTCGCCCGTGAAAGCGCAGACAATCGATGAAGAATTTTCCGCAAAAACACAAGCTGCTTGTGCCGCAGATGCGGCGGAAAGAGAGGAAAAATGAACAAACTGTTTACCGATGTAGCGGAAAACGCTGCCTATGTCCTGAGCTTTTTTGCAATTATTGCCGCCCTGTTTATCCTGGCGCTGCTGCTGGAAAAGGCGGCTCAAAAGAAAAACGGAAACAAGGAGCCGCTCTTTAGTGTCCGGAAAACTGCCATGATTGGTATGTTTTCCGCAATCGCCATGATCCTTCATCTGTTTGACTTTCCCCTGCCCTTTGCCCCCGGTTTTTATAAGCTGGATTTCAGCGAGATTCCCGTTCTGGTGGGCGCTTTTGCTTTTGGGCCCTCTGCAGGGGTGATGATGGAATTCGTGAAAATACTTTTGAAGCTTTGTATTAAGGGAACCAGCACGGCCTTTGTAGGTGATCTGGCAAATTTTGTCATCGGCTGCAGCTTTATTCTGCCGGCTTCCATTACCTATACCTTCAAAAAGAGTAAAAAAAGCGCTATCATCGGCTGTGTATGCGGTACGCTGTGTATGACGGTTTTCGGAACGGCCTTCAACGCGATCTATCTGCTGCCGGCCTTTTCCAAGCTGTATCACCTGCCGCTGGAGGATATTCTGGCTATGGGAAGCGCTGTGAACCCGCTGATGACGGAGGGCAGCATCGTCAGCTTTGTGGCGGCCTGTGTGGCGCCCATGAATCTGATCAAGGGCACCGCCGTATCCCTGGTGACCATGCTGATCTACAAGCCATTAAGTCCTGTTATCAAGGGCCGCAGATAACGAAATCAATGGCGCACCCTGAAGAGGGTACGGAAAATAATGCTTGAGTTTTATGTCCAAGTAGGGTAAAATTTTTTTGACCGTAAGGCGGAATGTGAGGAAAGTATGATAGAGATGGATGTAAAAATAGAAGCAAATGATTTGTATGATTATATGCTGCGGCATTCCTATAACAGTGCGGTGGGCATTATCGGGAGCTGCTTCGGCGCGTTGATTCTGGTGCTGGCGGTGATGACAACCCAGTGGGTTTATCTGCTATTCGGGCTGATTATTCTGTTGTACCTGCCCTGGACATTGTTTTTCCGCAGCAGAAGACAGGTCTTAAGTAACCCCAGCTTTCAGCAGCCTCTTCATTATCTGCTGGACGATCAGGGGCTTACCATTTCTCAGGGAGAGGATTCCGTGCAGTATCTCTGGGAAGATATGAACAAGGCGGTATCAACCGGGAGAAGTATTATCCTTTAAACTTCGCC
>CAZAMX010000106.1:0-7249 GCA_964486095.1 uncultured Acetatifactor sp.
CAGAGGCGCATTGTAAACCGCCATGACCGCGTCACCGATAAACTTATCCAGAGTACCTTCATTTTTAAAAATAGCTTCCGTGACCATTCCCAGGTAGCGGTTTAAGATGCCCACGATCTTTTCGGGCGAAAGCCCCTCGGACATAGAGGTAAAGCCCCTGATGTCCACAAACAGCACCGCCACCTCCCGGTCCCGGCCTCCCAGCTCAATCTTGTAATTGCCGCTCTTTCCCAGCTCGTCTACCACCTGAGGCGCCATGTACGTCCGAAACACGCTTAAAATCTTCCGCTTGCGGACACGCTCCGTCAAATATCCCGTAGCCACACGCACCAGGAAGATAATCAGGACAAAGGCAAAGGGCACGAAACAGCCCCAGTAAAAGCCTGCTCCATACAGACACTTTGCGGCAATGATAATCCCCGCTTCCAGTACCACACCGCCCACGGTATTCACAAGAAAGCTGTTGTGGCTTACCAGCCAGACATAAAAGCCGGCAATCAGAAATGCAGCAACAGCCTGAAGCCATCCGTTTATATTTACATAGGTACGGCCGTTTAAAAGAGCATCCACATGATTGGCCTGAACCTCCACTCCGTTCATGACCGTACCCCTGGCGATGGGTACCATATACTGATCCATCATCCCCTGGGCATATGCACCCACCAGGACGATGCTGTCCTGGAACACCTTCGGATCACATCTGCCCTTCACTACGTCCACAAAGGAGTAAACCTCGTACATTCCCGGCTCTGCAGTATAATCGAAACCGTAAATACCGTTTGCCTGCTTCGGCTCCCGGCTCTGCTCCCCGGCTGCCTTCCGGTATTCGTCATATATCTTCCAGGCAAAATTCCACTCCCCCATGCCGTCCTTGGACTCCGACAGCACGGAGCGCCGGACATAATTATCCACGTCCTGCACTGCATTGGTAAAGCCGTGTGTGGTTACGTTAAGCAGCGCCTCATAGGGCAATTCCAGATCCTCCACATACATGGTGTCAATCTGATAGCCCCCCGCCTCCGACTGCATTACCTTTGTGCCGTAATTTATGTAGGAAGCCAGAACCACATGGGGAAACCCGGCTGCCGCTTCTGCCAGAGCTTCATCTCCCTCCTGATCCCTCTGTCCCACAAAATTAATATCGAAGGCAATGACTGCCGGAGAATGCTCCTTGTCAAAGGCATTCAGCAGATCAGCCGACTGCTGCCTGGTCCACCCGGAGAAAGGCCCCATTTCCTCCAGGGATTTCTCGTCAATGCCGATGATTTTAATCCGGTTGTCCACAGGCTTTTCCCGCACATAGAGCAGGTCGCTGAACCAGTATTCCACTTTGTCAAAGGGTGCCCAAAGAGTAAGGCACCCTGCAAGCACTGCTGCAATTATAATCAGAAGGACTCTGTTTCTCATATTGCTTTTTTCTTGATTCATTTTGTCAGCCCTGTGATTCCGGCGAATCGGTGGGCGGCGGTATTATTTCCTGCAGTTGCAGAAGAATCACACCGGATACCTCGCCGGCGGAAAATTCCCAATCTTCCCCACTGGTCGTTTCCCAGTAATAATTTTTTGTACTGTCAATATCATAGCCGGGCATATCCTGCTTACCTTCAGGAAGGCTGACATACCACGTTTCACCCTTTAAATCCTTCAGAATCACAGTCCCATATCCCTTTAAGCCATCTTTCTCTTTCCATACAGGATAAAGCGTTATATCATTTTGGACCACATCCGAATCAAAATTCCATGGAGTGCCGTCCTCCAGATACCATGCAGCCACTTCCAGCTTCAGGCTGGCATTATCGCTGACCGCAGAGAATTTTGAGTCATCCGGCTTTGTGATCGTCCCTCCGGCTTCTACCACTCTTTCCGTATTGCTGCCGCCTTTTCCGTTGAGTTCGGAAATATTTTCAGGACTGCCGTCCGTCCATACATAAGGATTGACAAACGTCACTTTATACTCCTGTACAGGCACTTCCTTCATCTTCAGAAGGATCACGCCGCTTACGCTGTCAACGGAAGGATCCCACATCTTCTTGGCGTCAATGGTTTCATAGACCTTTTCCCAGCCATATTTACCGGCATCTCCGCCATAACTATTCACTATGGGCATATTTGCCGTACCATATGGAAGACAGACATACCATGTTTGACTGCCCCATAAATCCCTCAGGATCACAGTCCCGTATTTATATCCTGTAGACTCTTCTTTCCACACAGGGTAAAGCACCATGTTTTCGGTGACCACGTCCTCATCAAAATCCCATTTCTTGCCGTCTTCACGATACCATCCGTCAATCTCCAGATTCAGACTGCTATTGTCACTGACCGCAGAAAGCTTTGAATCATCCGGCTCCGCCATTATCTTCCCGCTTTCCGCATCTTGGTAAGCATCGATGCCTGCTTTCCCATAGAGATCAGAAATCTTCTCCAAGGTTCCGTTCGTCCATACATAAGGATTTTTAAAAGTCACCTGATAGGTCTGCACAGGCGGCTGAGTCGGCTGCCAGGTAGGTTCCGGCGTCGGAGTCGGCGTCGGCACAGGTGTAGGTTCCGGAGTAGGCACGGGCGTAGGTTCCGGCGTCGGCGCAAGTGTAGGTTCCGGCGTCGGCACAGGTGTAGGTTCCGGCGTCGGCACGGGTGTAGGCGCCGGAGTCGGCGCAGGTGTAGGTTCCGGCGTCGGCGCAGGTGTAGGTTCCGGCGTCGGCGCGGGTGTCTGTGCCGGTGTTGCCGCAGGCTCGGGCGTCGATGCCGGTCTCGGTGTTGCCGCAGGCTTAGGCGTCGATGCCGGTCTCGGTGTTGCCGTAGGCTTAGGTGTTACGGAAGCCTCGGGCTCCGGCGTCACCTCCGGTTCTGCGGAAGGTTCCGGTGTTGCCGCAGGCTCTGCAGTTTCCGCAACTCCTTCTGCTTCGCCCGGCATGGCAGTCCCTGCCGGTACAGCAGCTCCGCCCTGATCCGCCGGGCCGGAAGCCGCTCCGTTATCGGCAAGCTGCACGCTTCCCGTCTCCAGCGTCCTTCCCGACTCGTTTATCTCCTGCAGACGCTGAAGCATCTGCTCATTCATCATTTCCTCGCTGATTGGTGCCTTTTCCATGGTAACTCTGGGCGGATTACCTTCCTCAAACCGCATACACTCACCGGCATTATAAAGAACCGGCTCCTGACCGTCCAGTCCCAGTGCCACAGCCCCGTCAAAGACCAGCAGGGATACCAGGCCGTCTGCACTCCTGTCAATTTCAAACACAGTGCCGCGCACGGACATGGTGGCATTCGGAGTCACCACTTCATAAGAAGCCCCTTCTCCCAAAGGATTCTGTATCTCACTTAAAACACTGCCCTGCTCCAGAAGAATAGAAGTCCTGCCGGCCTTCTCGTCTCCCTCGGCAACCACCTGCATGGAGGCGGATTCTCCCAGCATCACATATTTATCCGTATCCAGCATCAGCACTATATATGCGTCAGGGCCTGTATGCACGGAATCTCCCGAAACCAGATTCATATTGACAGAGGCATAAAAGTCTCCGATTCCTTCCCTGCCAATAGTCACTTCTCCTCCGGTCTCCACCACCTTGATCGAGCGATAGGTTTCTCCGGTCTTCCCCGCAAACAGTGCCACTACAACCGCTACTGCCGCCACAACCAGCGCTGCGGCTGCCGTGATACCGATTTTCTGATTCTTCGTAAGATTTTTCATGTTCAATCCCACCCTCCATGCTGCGGCTGTCCTGCAAAAGCCACTGTCAAACTTATGTTTAAAGCAGAAGTTTTAAATTGCACTTTTATACCTTATATCTTACCTCAAATTGGTTTTTCTTGTCAACACAGTATTACCCCTGCTATTCATTTATCGAATCATTTTCAAAATAATTTAGCCCCTTTTCCCCCTTCCATGACTGATACAATCTGGCGATTACCTGTTCGATGGGAGTCCGCCTGATCTCCACGTCCCGAATCCCGTCAGTCCGGGACAACATTCCCAGCAAAGTCCTGACCGGTGTATGGGAAAGATCCGCTTCAAATTCAAAGACCCCATGCTCCCCTCCCAGGAAACGGCAGCCCTCAAGCTCCGGCATTCTGCCGTCCGTAGTGACCGTGAAGTTCGTTCTGTTTCCCGTAAGAGCGCGCAGTCCGTCAAAGTCGCCGTCATAGGCAAGCCTTCCCTCCGAAATCATCATAATCCGCTGTGCCATCTCTTCCAGATCATCCATGTCATGACTGGTCACCAGAATCGTCACGCCGTCCTCACGGTTTATCTTTTTTAAGAATTCTATCATTTGACGTTTGGCCACCACGTCCAGGCCAAGAGTTGGCTCGTCCAGCAGAACCAGCTCCGGTGAATGCAGCAGCATCATGGCCAGATCCGCCCGCATCCGCTGCCCCAGGGATAATTCCCTGGCAAAGGTATTCTGAATCCTGTCAATCTCCAGCAGCTCCCTCATCCTGTCCAAATTCCGTTTGTAAACCTCATCCGGAATATCCCAGACAACCCGTTTCCACTCAAAGCTCTGAAGCACGGGGTGATCCCACCAAAGCTCCGTGCGGCTGCCGAACAGGACTCCAATCCTTTTCATCAGTGCTATTCTGTCCTTCTCCGGCGACATCCCCAATACGGAAATGCTCCCTTTGGTGGGCTGAAGCATACCTGACAGCAGCTTCATGGTAGTACTTTTTCCTGCTCCGTTGGGACCCGCATAGGCCACGAATTCCCCCTTGCCAATCTGAAAGGATACATCCTCCAGTGCGGTCACAATCTTTTTCTGCTGTCGGAAAATGCTCCTGGCTCCCTCCTTTCTCCGCCATTGTGTAAATATTTTACTGACGGAATCTGCCATTACCACCGGCGGCTTAAGAGCGATGGCCGCCTGAGACATATCTGTTAATTCCCTTTTTAACATAATATCGAAATCCTTTCCTGAAAAAATGTGCCGCCGTAAACGCCGCAAACAGCGCAAATACGGGCGGATAGATGTTTTCAAATACAGTTGTCTTTCCCAGCAGAATCATGGAAGGAAACCATGCCGTAAGGCCTGCGGGAAAAAGGGTCAGCAGCGGATACCGGATATACCCCGGCATACCTGACAGCGGAAAGGTCATGGTATGCTCCACGCTGTATATCACGGTACTTGATATTTCCTCGCACTGTACCGGTGCGTAAAAGCTAAGGCTGGAAAGCAGGTACGAAAGCGATACCACAATCACCATACTAAGCACCAGCTGAAGGACCAGCAGCCCCGCCCACCACCAGGGCAGTTGTAAATCCAGGTTACACAGCGCCACGATAAGCAGAGCAATTCCCGACAGAAGAGTACCGGAGCCGGTAAAGGGAAAAATTCCCACCGTGAGCTGCACCCAATAAGGCAGGGGCATGATAAACATATGCTCCCACTGCCCTCTGGCAATGATCCTGCTGGGAAACAACGCGTTGCAGCCCCCCATCATGTTCAGGAAGCCCATGACAATATTGCCGTACGCCAGCATAAACAGGACCTCAAACCGGTCCATGCCGCCAATTCCGCCGAATTTCCAGGCCAGAAGAAATATTCCGGACACAGCCGACAGATTGGAAATCAGATCGGCCGCTATCACGAGGGCCATAAATTTGCTGTCCCGCATCAGGGAAGCCAGATCCATCCGCGCATAGATTCCCAACAGCTTAAAATATCTTTTCAGCGATACCCTGTTATCCACCAAAGCTCACCATCCTCTCTCTTGACCGCCGAAACCAGCAGGCGGCAGCAGCCCACATTATCACATTCCAGAAAAGCTGTACCGGCAGGATTTCAGCTGCATCCGCGCTCCCCACATACAAAGCCAGAAAAGCACCTCCCAGACTGCCGAAGGGCTGATAGCGAATCCATCTGTCCATGCCGAAGGGCAATATTTGAAAGGGGATCACCGTCCCTGAAAAAAAGGATACAATAGCGCTCCTGATCACATAGGTAAGCCAGGAAACATTGCGCAGCCTGACCGTTACGCAGTAAAATACAAATTCAAATGCAAACCCCAAAGATACGCTCAAAAACAGCGACGGAAGCGCCCAAAGGGTCGCGGGCAGAACCCGGATCTTAAAAACGGGAGCCGCCAGCAGCATGGGCAGGATAACAGAAGAAGCATGGGTCCCCACTCCCCTACCGTCCTTGCAATTACCTGCCCGAACACCGGCATGGGCCGGGTAAACATTTCCAGGCTTTTGGTGTCAAAATTCCAGGCCGACAAACAGGTATTTACGATCATCATATCCCCTGCCAGAGCATTCATATAGGTGTAGCTTAAAAGCTGGGAAACGGGCATTTCCACCTCTGTTCCCCTCTCCGCCAGGGACCGCCAGATAAACAGCAGCGGCACCAGGTAGACCAGCCTCATGATAATCTCCGGCACCAGATAGATCAGACCGCCGTTAGTCCTGCTTTGCACGGACATCCGGGCGGTTATTCTATATTTTCCAAGCATGTTGTTTTGTTCCTCACTTTCTTAACTTGCTTTTCTCTTGATAAACTCTCCTGTTTCAGGGCACAAAAATACCCTGCACAGACCGTTTTGTCTGCGCAGGGCATCAACTTCCCTAATCATCCCTGTATTCGCACAGCGCGTATCATAACAGGGCTATCTCCCCGTCATGCCTCCGGGCAATGCTTGACCTGGTGAGCAGCATGCAAAACAATCCGTTTCCCAAAAATGGGCATAGTTGTCCCCTGTGCTCGCCATTTTGTACGAAAATCTGCGTATGATGTCACTGCCGCGAAATAATTCCTTTGCCATAAGGATTTCGTATTGCTTCATACTTCTCACCGCCTTTCCACTCATATAATATAGTAAGCATATCACATTTTTTACAGGCCCGCAAGCGAAAAAATTTTAACCCTGCCTGCGCGCCGGCCGCGGCAAAGGCTTCTGTGCGGGACCATCCAGAACTTTCCCCTCTCCGTCAAACCGGGAGCCGTGGCAGGGACAGTCCCAGCTTTTTTCATGAGAGTTCCAAACCAGTTTACAGCCCATATGCGTACACCTGGCCTGAAATTCTCCCTCGCCGCACCTGCACTTCTCCTTTCCCCGGGTAAATCCTTTCCACAGCCCTCTTGCACTTAGCTGTACATCCCGTTTGAAATTCTCCCTTGCCGCTTCCGGGCGGATGCGCCTGGGCGCGAAGACGCCTTCCCATGGATTTCTTTTACCTGCAATCAGATCCGTCAGCAGCAGAGCTGCCGCCATGGAAGAGGTCATGGCCAAAGCCGCCGCCGCCACGGCCCAGGAGTTC
>CAZAMX010000107.1:0-1704 GCA_964486095.1 uncultured Acetatifactor sp.
GGCCATTGGCATAAAAGCTGTAATTTGCCGTTCTCGTAATTTTTAAGAAGTCCACCTTCCGGGGTGAATCCAGGACGCAGTAGGACATGATCCTAGCCAGCTCCGCAGCCGTAGTACAATGCTCCTTCTGTATAACGGTTCCGTCCTGCAGAGTAAGCTCCTGTGTAGCATCCAGCCCGTTGGGCGTGATGAACCAGCTGTCCCTGCATCCCAGCTCCACTGCCTTTTCATTCATCAGCCGTGCAAAGGCCGCCACGGCCGCCTGACTCTCTTCCCGGGTATATTCCCCTGCCGGCTTATCCGCAAGCGGCGGATCCAGCAGGCGCTTTCCTACATGCTCCGCCAGCGCCACCGCCGAATCGTTATGAGATTCCAGCATCAGGGAATATAGCAGATCTCCCACCGTATACTGCTCTCCCTTTTGCAAATTGAGTTTTACCTTTGGCATACTCGCCGCATAGGCGGACACCTCCAGCGTTTCCTCCAGAGAAACATTTTCCAGCACTAAAATGCAGGTCAGTATTTTTGTAGTACTGGCCATGGCCATAGGCGTATCCGCCGCCTTCCCGTAAAGTACCCTGCCGGTATCTCCGTCCATGAGCACTGCCGCCGTGGCATACAGAGACAGGTCGCTCTCCGGTGAAACATTTACTTCCGGATATACCTCCTGTGCCTTGACACCCAGCTGCACCGTCAAAAAAAGGGCGCAAAAAAAGCCCCATATTATTTTTATCCGCATGTTCCCTCTCATTCCGCCGCACACACGGCTCATAATCGGATGGATTTTTAATAATATATGAGGCCTGCTTTCTAAATATCCAACTGCATTTGCACTTCCGCTTCCGCCTGCTGTTTAAATTCCTCCACCTGTACCGGATTCAGCTCCGGCAGCTCTTCCAGGCTTTTTACGCCAAAGCTGCGCAGGAACTGCTCTGTCGTTCCGAACAACAGAGGGCGTCCCGGAGCATTCAGTCTGCCCAGCTCCGTGATCAGATCATATTCCAGCAGCTTATTGATGGCATGATCGCAGCTGACTCCCCTGACCCGTTCGATTTCCGCCCTGGTGATGGGCTGCTTATAAGCAATGATAGACAGGGTTTCCAGCACGGTATCCGTCAGCGCCATCTTCCTGGGAGCTTTGGCAATCTTAATCAGGTATTCGTACATCTCCGCCTTGGTACAAAGCTGTACGGCATCATCCAGCCAGACAAGAGCAATCCCCCGATCCTCCTGCGTATACCGCTCTTCCATGTCCTTTAATATTTCCCTTGTAACTTTTACGTCCTCTTCTATCACATCGGCAAGGCTTTTCACCTCTACCGAATCTCCCATGGTAAACAGTACTGCCTCCAGTACCGCCTCCGCTTTGGTCCGTTCCATATATTCCCTCATTTCGCCGCGCAAACGGCCTTTGATGCAAGGTAATCTTTCTTACTGCGTATTGGCTACCTGCGAAGTAATAATAATATCATCAAAAATATTTTCCTGGCTGATGGATATTTTACCGATCTTCATCAGCTCCAGTATAATCAGAAAGGTGACAATCAGCTCCATTTTGCTGGACTGCTTTTCCAACAGCCTGCGGAAGCTGAAACTCTTGTGTTCTCTGGCATAAGCCTCCACATAGAGCGCCTTGGCCTCCATATCCACTTCTTCCTTTTCTATATTGCCGTACCGGCTTCGGATGGGATCTATCTTATCCTC
>CAZAMX010000107.1:1714-7197 GCA_964486095.1 uncultured Acetatifactor sp.
AACAGCTCATGCAGCGTATTCAGGGTCATATCCCCGATCAGCTCTTCGTAATCAATGGGCTGCCTGTAGGCCGCCACTTCCTCCGGGAGCTTCTGAACCCGATACAGATTTCGTTCCGCATCCACCTGCCTGTCCCGAAGCTCAAAGGACATAAACTTGTACATCTTATACTCCAACAGCTTCTGTACCAGCTCCGCTCTTGGATCCTCTTCTTCCCCTTCCTCGTTTACCTCCTTAGGCAGAAGCATACGACACTTAATGTCAATCAGAGTCGCCGCCATCACCAGAAACTCGCTCATTACGTTCATATCCTCTTTTTCCATCTGTCGGATATAGTCCAGATATTGAGCCGTAATCTCTACAATGGGGATGTCATAAATATCTATTTTATTTTTATCAATCAGATGAAGCAGAAGGTCCAAGGGGCCTTCAAATACTTCCAGCTTAACAGGTATCGCCATATTTCCCTCACAAATTTGCTCACGTCTTTCTATTGTAGCAGACTTTCCTCGGGAACTGCAAGGGGAACTTGTGTTCCTGCATTTTCAGGCGTATCCGGCATTCATCAATCTTCATTACGGCACAACAGCTTTCACAGCACCCGCATCCTCCGGTGAAAGCTCCACCACCCACAGCTCCCCCGGATTAAACAGCCTCACCGGGATCGTGTGCATTCCCAGTCCCCTGCTTAAGAGCATCACCTTGCCGTCTTCCTTAAAAATACCTCCGTCATATTTCGGGAACAGGCGCATCCCCGGGGAGATTACCCCCCGACCCCAAACAGGCACCCTGACCACACCGCCATGCACATGCCCGGACACTGCCAGATCGGCTCCCCACCGGGCGTACTCCGGAAAATAATCCGGATTATGTGCAAGCAGTATCGTATAACATCTGTTATCCGGCCTTCCAAGAATCTGTTCCAAATACCCCTTTTCCATCTCTTTCTGACTGAACCGCTTATAATATTTTTTGTCAATCTCCGCACCATACACGGCAATTCCGTACTCTTCCAGCTTCACATGACTGTTGACAAGAGGGCTGATTCCCATCTCCGCCAAAGCTTGTCCATATTCCCCGGCCATGTTCCCGTATGTCTGGGGATAAAGCTTCAGACGACATTCATGATTTCCGTTTCCGTAATATATGGGAAACTCGCCTGCCAGCTCCCGCAGGAAGCAAATTGCCGGCTCCATGGTTTTCCCTGGCTTAGCCGTCAAAATATCGCCCGCTATCAATATCATATCCGGCTTTTTTGCCCGAATGGCGTCCAAAAGGATTTCATTGTTTTTTCCATAACGCTTATTATGCAGATCTGCAAGCACTACCGCCCTTACTGGCTTATTTATACGCCGATCGCATATTTTATGCTCGCGCACTACAAAGCGATTACTGTCATACAGGATCACCCACATCAGCAGAATACAGAAAATTCCCAAAAAGGTGATCATAACATCCGTCATTGTATTCCTCCGCTATCATAAAGTCCATGTGCTTCCTAAACTCGCAAGCCCGCGCTTTCAGCGCTTCACGCCCGATTTGATCGGGCGTTTGCTCGTTGATAGGCGCACTATGCGTTTATTATATCATAAATCTTGTTATCATAAAAGGAAGAATCCGCATACCTTCTTCACATAATCCAAAAAACCGGCTTTTTCTACGGTTGCGCCATACAGAATGGGTACGCTTCCGATCTCGGCGCCATTCAGGTAGTATCTTACCCTGCCCGCCTCACTGCCCTCCTCAGCAGGCGCCTGAGCGGCCTCAGGCAGATCCAGAACTCTCTCCACCGTCTCCAGATTGCTGCCCTGTATATCCAAATAACGGAATTCGCTTTCGTATTTCAGTGGTACACTCTCTTCCACACCGCCTTCCACCTTCAGCGGAGCCAGCGCATCCGTATTTTCATCTATGTAAATATTACAAACCCCAAAGCCATATGTCATAAGTGTCTGCACGTCTGCAGATCTGGTCTTGGAATCCGGTGCCCCCATAACCACAGCAATCAAATCAATGCCCTCCTTGCTTGCCGTGGCCGAAATACAGTATTTTGCCCTGCTGGTAAATCCGGTTTTTAAGCCCGTGGTGTACTGATACTGTTTCAACAGCTTATTGGTGCTGGTCAAGGTAAAGCTGCTGCTACCCTGTGGCGTCACATGGGTGATGTCTTCCATCCAAATCTTAGTGTAATTAAAGATTTCCGGATGGTTTACAGTCAGCTCTCTGGACATGATGGCTATGTCTCTGGCACAGGAATAATGATCCTCCGAGTCGGTCAGTCCGCAGCAATCCACAAAATGAGTATCCACCATGCCCAACTCCAAGGCCTTTTGGTTCATCATCTCCACAAAAGCCTGCTCGCTGCCCGCCACATGCTCCGCTACCGCCACACTGGCGTCATTACCGGATGCGACCACGATGCACTTGATCATAGTCTCCAAAGACTGCACCTCGCCCTGCGCCAGAAATACCTGGGAACCTCCCATGGAACTGGCATGTTCGCTGGTCAAAACATCATCCGTCAGCTTTACCTTTCCCGAGTCCAGCGCCTCAAAGGTCAAAAGCAGGGTCATAACCTTCGTAACGCTGGCCAGACTGCGCCGCTCCGCGGAATTTGCTTCATAAATGACCTGCCCTGTAGAGCTTTCTATCAAAATGACCGAAGGGGATGTAACAGATACGTTAGCACTTGCCGGCAGCACGGCCGTCATCCAGATGACCGCCGTGAGCAACAACGCTGTCAAAGATTTTTTCGAACTCATATGCCTCACTCCAATTTCAATTCCATATTTGAAACACTTCACCCCTGCCATTCGTCGGGTGTCTGCCCTATAGAACTACCTGCATGGCTGAACTGTTATCTCTACTTCAAGATATGAGGCCGTCACATTCGATAGAACAGGAAACCCCCGGTTTCTCACAACCAGGGGTTCACTTACGCATTAATTATATTTACGTTTTCTTGCCGCCTCAGACTTCTTTTTGCGTCTGACACTTGGCTTTTCGTAATGCTCGCGCTTACGAATTTCCTGCTGAATACCGGCCTTTGCACAGCTTCTCTTAAAACGACGCAGCGCGCTGTCTAAGGTCTCGTTTTCTTTTACGATTACGTTTGACATCTCTACCCTCCCTTCAGTCCCTCAAGCATCTTGACTGATTGGGCTAATATTATGTACGAGCGCATCTCTGCCGCGCACACACAAATTATTATAGCACAAAATCATACAACGTCAACTGTTTTTTTTACTTTTCCTGACGCCGCCTCCCTTCAAGCCAGCTGCCTCTCCAGGACCTTTGCCGCCTCCGCAATGGCGTCGGAAATCCCTGCCGGATTCTTGCCGCCAGCCTGAGCCATACCCGGGCGGCCGCCTCCGCCTCCGCCCACAAGGCCCGCAATCCCCTTAATCAGATTGCCTGCGTGAGCGCCCTTCGCCTGCGCGCCCTCCGTGGCCATCGCCACCATATTTACCCGGCCGTCCTGAGCAGACAAAAGAACTACAACCCCTTCTCCCAGTTTGCCCTTCATCTGATCTCCCAGATCCCGCAGGCCGTTCATGTCCACGCCTTCCACCTTTGCGGCAAGAAGCTTTACACCCTTCACCTCCTGCACCTGGTCCATCACATCTCCCAGAGCATCCTGAGCTGCTTTTGCCTTCAGGGATTCCAGCTCGGAATTCAATCTCTTAAGCTCCGCCATGACATGCCCGCATTTTTCCACCAGCGCTGCCGGCGTTGTC
Organism: uncultured Acetatifactor sp.; assembly: GCA_964486095.1. Taxonomy (GTDB): domain Bacteria; phylum Bacillota; class Clostridia; order Lachnospirales; family Lachnospiraceae; genus Acetatifactor. The sequence goes on from CAZAMX010000107.1 coordinate 5,452, forward strand.
TTCAGCACCCTGCCCGCCTCTTCTACGGTTTTTTCCAAATTCCGGTAGTAATTCATAACGCCGCTGCCGGTCAGGGCTTCGATACGCCTCACCCCTGCTGCCACGCCGTTTTCGGACAAAATTTTAAACGCTGAGACAGCTCCTGTGTTTGCCACATGAGTACCGCCGCAGAATTCTACGGAAAAGTCTCCCATTCTAACCACACGAACCTTTTCGCCGTATTTCTCCCCAAATAGCGCCATGGCTCCCTTCTTCTTCGCTTCTTCCAGGCTCATAACCTCGGTGACTACAGGAAGATTTTCGGCAATCTTTTCATTCACCAGCGCCTCCACCCTGTCCAGCTCTTCCCTGGTCATGGCTGCGGAATGGCTGAAGTCAAAGCGCAGTCTCTCACCGTCCACATAAGATCCTGACTGCTCCACATGACTGCCCAGCACCTCCCGCAGAGCTTTCTGCAGCAGGTGAGTGGCACTGTGATTTTTACAGGTATTCCTGCGATTTGTCTCATCTACCTCCAGAGAAGCCTTTTCTCCCACGCTTACCCTGCCGCTCACCACTCTGCCCACATGACCGATTCTTCCGCCGGGCAGTTTTACGGTATCCTGTACTTCAAATACGCCTCCGGCTGTGCGGATTTCACCTTCGTCTCCATTCTGGCCGCCCATGGTAGCATAAAAAGGAGTTTCCCTCACAATGATCGTCCCGGCTTCCCCCGCCTCCAGGGTGGCTTTCGTTTCCGTTTCGGAAGCCAAAGCGGCAATGAAATCCTCCGCCTTCATTGTGTCATATCCGATAAATTCGCTGGTAATGCTGCTGTCCAACCCGTCAAAGAGCCCTGCATCCCCGTTCAGCCTTGCGGAAAAGCTTTTGTTTTCCCTGGCCTTCTGCTTCTGCGCCTCCATAGCTTCGGCAAATCCGTCCTCATCCACCTTCAGCCCTTCTTCCTCCGCCAGCTCCACTGTCAGCTCCAGCGGAAAGCCAAAGGTGTCATAAAGATAAAATGCGGAACTTCCGTCAATGACCTGCGCTTTCTCTTCCCGCTTCGTCTCCAGAATCTTGCGAAATTCCTTCATGCCGTTTTCCAGTGTACTCTCGAAGCGTTCAATCTCCTTCTTCAGCTCAGTGAGAATAAATTCCTTATTTTTTACCATTAAAGGATAGCTTTCCGCATAAACATCACAGATGTACATTTCCGCGATCCGCAGAATATCCTCTGTCTTTAAATTCAAAATTCTCGCATGTCTCACCGCACGGCGGATCAGGCGCCGAAGCACATAACCCGCGCCTGCATTGGCGGGAAGAAGCTTCGCCTCATCACCGATCAGCATGACGCTGGTACGGATATGATCCGCCAATATTCTCATGGATCTGGTCAGCTTTTCGTCCTGTTCATACTTTGTGCCGGATACCTTTTCAATATAGGCAATGATCGGAACATACAGATCCGTCCTGTAGACATCTTTCGTCCCGTTTAAAAACGCCAATATCCGCTCCAGCCCCCACCCGGTGTCCACATTCTTCTGCTTCAGGGGCGTCAGCGTGCCGTCCTGATGCTTCTCATACTGCATAAACACGTCGTTTCCAAGCTCGGTATATTTTCCGCAATGGCATCCGGGACCGCAGTCAGGCCCGCAGTCAGGCCTGTCCTCAATATAAAACATCTCGCTGTCGGGGCCGCAGGGTCCGTACTCCAATCCCCACCAGTTGTCTTCCGCCGGGAGATAATGGATATTTTCCTTCTTAAAT
>CAZAMX010000108.1:0-7135 GCA_964486095.1 uncultured Acetatifactor sp.
AGTAAACGATCCCCAGAGATAACGCTCTTCCCAGACATCCGGCATGGTAAAGCATACGGCAAGCTGGTAGCCCTGAGCTGTCAAAACCGTCAGCCCAAGTCCTGTCAGCGCCTTTTTCTCCTTTTTCTTATAAAGCAGGATTCCGCCGCCGATAATACAGCCGAACATCATCAGCAGTCCCGCTGCCACCGGCAGACTCTCTCCAAAAACAGAGCGGGAGAGACGTTCATATCCCCAGGCAATCTGCTTCAGCTTACCCGCGGAAAGATCAAACAGGGAATGCAGGGCGGTCTGCCCCTTTCCCCGATTCAGATTCCACCTGCAGTATGGGAAAATTAAAATTGTGGAAAAGAGCGCCAGTGCAAAATCCACACACCAGATCAAAACACAGCCAAGCTCTCTGGAACGCCAGAATCTTCCGTCCCGCCTCCTGACTGCCGTAAAAAGCAGCCACAGGCAAAAAACAGCCGCCATCACCGCGTAAAATACCCAAAAATCATAATGGATCAAAAAACCGGTAACACTGACAAGGTATAAACCAATAAAGCTGAAAACTGACAGTTTCTCCCTGCGGACACCTTCCAATACCCACATTCCCGCAAGCAGCAATAGTGCCTGAGCCCACAGAAGCATCATGTACATTCTCAAAGTGGCGGCCTGCTCTATCGCCAGACGGTTTACAATTAAAGTCAGCAGCACTACGGCTCCGGACAAAACAGGACTTTTCACAAGACGCAGAAACAGGAAATATATCGTCTCCAGCAAAAACAGATAAAAAAACAGATTTATGCTCAAACCAATCCAGATAGAACCGCTCCCCTTAAATAAATAAAAGGAAACAATGCGGAACAGCCAAAAATACAGCGGCACATGATCGCTGTAAAGACGCACCGTGATGGCATTCAGATCCAGCCTGTCCCCATCGGCGGCAAAAAACGCCTCCACATCATCTCCCGTCAGCCACTGATCCGTATAAGCCGCCGGCCATTCCTGCTCAAAACCGTTTGCGGACTCATAGGTATAGATCTCATCGCAAAACCAGACCTGCTTTTTGCTTCCCCAGTAAAAAAAGCAGGCCGTGCCAACAATAAGCAGCACCAATGCAATTCCAAATGTCTGTATTCCCTGCCTGCCCTTACAAAAATCCTTCCACATTTATATAAAACCTCCTACGCCGCCTTCCTGTCAGTCTGCCGTAATTTCTGCCGCTCTCTGCGGAGAAACACATACCGGAAAATCATCACCGCCACATAAGCCAGCGTTCCTCCCACCAGCACGTCGCTGAAAAAATGAGCCCCCGCCGCGATCCTGAAAATGCCCACAAATCCCGTATAAAAGACCGGAATCACACAACACAGTATTTTTCCCTTCCTCGTTCTGAACTTCGGGAAAACATCCGGCAGCATAATGAGGATATAAGACATTCCGGCCGAAAAGGTATGTCCCGAAGGAAATGACTTAAAGCAGTCCTTTACCAGACCACTGTCCGCAAGCAGCTCTCCGGCAGCGCTTTTTTGATACCAGGGAGTAAAACAGGTTTCATCTCCCAGCAGGTGCATTCCCCGAAACCGCATCCTTCCCATGGGGGACTTGATCAGTTCAATCAGAAAATAACAGCAACAGCTGCACACGATTGCCAGGGCAAAGGGCAGAAGCCGGTTCAGATTCCGCCCCATCCACTTCCCCGCCAACTTCAAAACGGCCACGGCCACAGCCAGGCCAAAGCCAAAGGATACCAGCCAGGTTCCCGGGCCTTCCAGCAGCTCCTCTTTTGCATAAATCCGCAAGGCATATTTTAATCCGTCCCGCAGTAAAAGAGCCGCTGCTGCTGTGGAAAGCAAGAAAAAGAAAAGACTGAGAGCCTTTCTTTTTCCTTCCTTTAAACGAAAATAAACCGTCAGCACCGAAGCCGCAAAGACGGCTGCCGTCCATATGGGCCAGGCGCCGGCAATCTCCACAAGATTACACAAAAGATTATCCGAGTAATACCTGCCCGCCGTCAGGTTTCCGTCTGCCAGCATGTGGCTTATTTGAAGGTCAAACACCGTGGCCAGCGCCAACAAAATCCCAAAAATTCCTGCCGTTCCGGTTATAAATAACGCCCGCTTTCCTTTCCTTGACATTCATCGCTCCCTATTTTACTTCTTATTTTGATTTTACTTCTTATTTTGATTTTACTTCGTGTCCTGATTTTATTTCTTACCCGGCTTCATTTCGTGTCTTCCGGCTTCATTTCGTGTCTTCCGGCTTCATTTCGTGTCTTCCGGCTTCATTTCGTGTCTTGGTTTTATTTTTTATCCTGATTTTCCTGATTTAGCTTCATCGTCAGGGAAATTCTCTTTTTGGCAGTATCCACGGAAAGTACCTGGACCTCCACAATATCCCCCACGCTTACCGCCTCCAGCGGATGCTTAATATAGCGGTCCGTAATCTGAGAGATATGCACCAAGCCGTCCTGATGAACGCCTATATCTACAAACGCTCCGAAATCAATGACATTGCGCACGGTCCCCTTCAATATCATGCCCGGCTTCAAATCCTTCATATCCAGGACATCACTGCGCAGAATGGGCTTAGGCATATCGTCCCTGGGATCACGAGCCGGCTTCTCCAGTTCCCGCAGAATATCCACCAAGGTGATTTCTCCAATCCCAAGCTCTTCCGCCAGCGCCTTCTTATCTCTGATCCGCTTTTCCAGACCGGAAACTGCCGTACCGCCAAGTGCTTTGTCTGCGGATACTGCTGCGGCTCTATCCCCATTGTTTCTGCTTCCTTCCCGGTTGTTGACCGAAACGGTTTTTCCCTGACCCGTCAAATCGTTTTTATCAGCGGAAACAACATTTCCTGCGGAGGCCATAGCGGCGGCAAGTGCCTTACCCATAGCGGTATTTGTGTTACGTATCTGTATGGTCTTTTTCTTACCTGACACGCCTGGCGTTTTTCCTGTCACATTGCCTTCCGACACAGGTGTCTTATTCACAGAAGCCGCTCCCTGAGCGGACTTCGCTGCTTTTCGCTGAATCTCACGCACATCCTCCATTGTCATGCCCAGCTTATCCAAGAGCTTTGCAGCCGCCTCGTAGGATTCCGGGTGGACGCTGGTGGCATCCAGCGGATTGTCTCCGTCCAAAATCCGCATAAATCCTGCACACTGCTCATAAGCTTTAGGCCCCAGCTTGGCAACCTTCAAGAGCTGCCTGCGGTTGGTAAACCTGCCATTGGCCTCCCGGTAGTCCACGATATTTTTCGCAATTGTCTTGTTAATGCCTGAAATATATTCCAGCAGGGACACGGAAGCCGTATTCAGATCCACCCCTACCTTATTCACGCTGTCCTCCACCACGCCGTTTAGGGCCTCGCCCAGCTTTTTCTGGTTCATATCATGCTGATATTGGCCCACGCCAATGGACTTGGGATCAATCTTGACCAGTTCAGCCAACGGATCCTGAAGTCTCCTGGCTATGGAAGCCGCGCTCCGCTGACCCACGTCAAAATGAGGAAATTCTTCCGTGGCCAGCTTGCTTGCGGAATAAACGCTGGCCCCCGCTTCATTGACAATAACATACTGTACCGGTCTATCCAGCTCCTTGAGCAGTTCCACAATCACCTGCTCCGATTCCCTAGATGCCGTACCATTGCCGACAGAAATTAAATCCACCTGATATTTTTTAATCAGCTTCTTTAACTCCGCCTTGGCTTCCTCCACCTTATTCTGGGGTGCAGTAGGATAAATCACCTTTGTATCCAGCACCTTTCCCGTGGGATCCACCACCGCCAGTTTACAGCCTGTGCGGAAAGCCGGATCCCATCCCAGGACTACCTTGCCGGCAATGGGCGGCTGCAGCAAAAGCTGCTCCAGATTTTTCCCAAATACACTGATGGCGCCATCTTCCGCCTTCTCGGTCAAAGCATTTCTGACCTCTCTTTCAATAGCGGGTGCTATCAAACGTTCATAGCTGTCAGCTATGACTTCCTGCAGTATCGAATCGGTATACGGATTGTCAGCTGTGATATTTTTCTTGGCAAGATACTGTAAAATACGCTCCTGTGGTGCATTGATCTTAACGGTCAGCATTTTTTCTGCCTCTCCACGATTCAGGGCAAGAATCCTGTGGCCCGCTATTTTCTTCACCGGCTCTTCAAAATTATAATAGGTCTCATAAACGCTCTGGACCTTTTCGTCCTTTGCCGCGCTCGTGACGATACCCTCATCCATGGTCAGCTCTCTGATATAGCTTCTGTAATCCGCATTGTCGGAAATACTCTCCGCTATAATATCCTTTGCACCCTGCAGGGCCTCTTCCGGCGTTTTTACGCTCCTTTCCTCTTCCACATCCCCGGCAGTGACATACCTTGCGGCTTCCTCCAGCACGGGTGCCTCTGCTTTCTGGGCCAATATATATTCCGCCAGTCCCTCCAGTCCTTTTTCCTTTGCCACACTGGCTCTTGTTTTCCGTTTCGGACGATAGGGACGGTAAAGATCCTCTACCACCACCAGCGTCTCTGCCGCCAGGATCTTTGCCTTCAGCTCTTCCGTCAGCTTTCCCTGTTCTTCAATGCTGCCCAGCACCTGCTCCTTTTTTTCTTCCAGGCTGCGCAGATACACAAGACGCTCGTGAAGGTCACGCAGCTGCTCATCATTCAGAGAGCCCGTGACCTCCTTCCTGTATCGCGAGATGAAAGGAATAGTATTTCCCTCATCAATCAGCTTTACCGCCGCCTCTACCTGCCATTTTTCAACCTTCAGTTCTTCCTTGATTTTCTGTATAATGTCCATGATTTTCCCGGCCTTTCCCGTATTTACCTTTCATTTTATTTATGTAAGCACTTGGCTATAGCGCCCAGAAGCAGACTGGTGTTAATCGGCTTGGGCAGATGCTCGTCCATTCCCGCCATTTTCGTTTTTTTAATATCCGAATCCATCACATTTGCACTCAGTGCAATGATCGGCACCGTCTCCGCATCAGCTCGTTCCATTCTGCGAATCTCCCTTACGGCCTCCAGGCCATCCATCACAGGCATCATAATATCCATCAGAATAACATCAATGGAATTTTCCTCTGTCTGGCTGAAAATATCTATGGCCTCCTGACCGTTGGCGGCACAGAGCACCGTCATACCCTCACTTTCCAGCAGGAACCTGGCAATCTCCATATTCAATTCATTATCCTCTGCCAGCAGTACATGCAGCCCTGTAAAATCTACATCCTCCGACTCCGGATCTGCCACATCCTCACACACCTTGAAGGGAAGCGTAAAGGTAACCTTCGTCCCCTCTCCCGGTTCGCTTTCTACCCCAATAGAGCCGTTCATTTGATCTACAAGTCTTTTGACAATAGACATTCCAAGTCCCGTTCCCATATACTCCGTCCGGGCTCCGTTTTTCTCCTGTTCAAAGGGCTCAAAAATATTCTTTAAAAACTCCGGGGCCATGCCGATTCCCGTGTCTTCCACCACAAACTCATAGGTAGCCATCTGACCGCTGCCTGATACCTCGCGCCCGCTTAAAATAATGGAACCGTTTGGTTTGTTGTATTTTATGGCATTATCCAGAATATGCTCAAATATCTGCAGAACATGCTTGGGACTGCCGATCACGTTCGGATGAGGGAAATCCCCCGGTATAAACGCATAGGTAAGCCCGCCTTTTTCCGCCCTGTCAGAAATATTCACCAATTCTTCCATTAGAAAAGAGGGCAGATGAAAGGTCTCTTCCATCAGCTCCAGCCTGCCGCTCTCCAGATTATTCATATCCAGCACATCCTGCACAAGATTCATCAAATGATCACAGGAGATGGATATTTTTTTCAAACATTCCTCTACCTGCTTTGGATCGCTTCTGCTCTTTTTAATCATCTCAAGCATACCGACAATACCGTTGATCGGTGTCCGCAGGTCATGAGACATGCGGGACAGGAAATCCTTCTTCACCCGCTCCGCCTCTTCCGCCTTGGCCAGCGAATCGGAAAGTATCCTGTTCGTGTCCAGCTCTCGCTTTTTTTCTTCGTCTACCACACGAAAAGTCAGAATAATATGTCCCGTCTCCAGTTTCATAGCGCCGCCGTAAAATGCCTGGAACTGAACCCATTGATATTCTCCGTCCAGCTTTGCCTGATACGTAGCCTGATAATTGCCTCCCTTTTCACCGGGATTGGCAAAAAAATTAAGCTTGTTCAGCATTTCCGCAAAAGAATGGTTCTGAGGATTAATGTATTCCTGACCATACCGCTGCAGCAGCTCTTCCAGCTCTTCCAGCGTCCCGCAGACCTGTTCGTCCAAATCATTCCGCTCGCTTTTAATGACCCTATACCGGCCCTGATTCATATCCACGTATATTATGCGGTTATAGCCTCTGGTCAAGGCATTCAGCAGCTCACTCTCCCGCCTTCTGGCATCCTCCACCACCCTGACGGACGCAATCAGAATCCTGCTTCCCTCCCTGGACACGGATTCTCTGCGGAAGGAATTCACCCAGACATTCACGCCGGAACGATTGACCATCCGGAACTCATGGCTGGCCAGATTCCGATTGCCCATACTTTCCACAAATGCCTCCCTGTCCTTATGAAAAACAAGGTTAATAAATTTCCCCTCGGACACCTCCATCATTTCCTCGTAGCTGTACCCAAGCGCGGTCAACGCAAAGCCGGAAATAAAATAGATGGGGTATTCCGGCTCATCATATACGCCGATAATTCCCACCGCTCCGTTTTTATCCAACAAGTCGATGATCGCATCCTGATTCTGAGGCAAAAGCTGCCTCCCGTCACCGCTGCTAAAATATAACTCTTCATAGTACTTCTGAGAATCGCTCATTGCCTCTCTCTTTCCGCCCCGCTTTGGCCTTATACTGTCCCCTTTGCGCTTCCTGCCGATTTACGTTGTACTTCTGACCGCAAACCCGCACGACGGGCTGCGCCTAACTACATTATAGCATAAATCAGGTCGGTGTAAACGCTTTTTTGCCTTCTCGTTTCCTTTGACATACCTGCCCGGAGATAGTATAATAAGGGCAGAAAGGAGTCTGATCTATGGGCTTGAACCGGGACGGGCAGGATCATGAACAGAATAATGACAGCCATAACGGCTGGGAAAATGCCCGTGAAAACTGGGATAAGTGGCAGGAACAGCAGGA
>CAZAMX010000109.1:0-7122 GCA_964486095.1 uncultured Acetatifactor sp.
CGACAGCGGCACACACCATCCGTCCAACCAAAGCGTAAGTTCACGCTTGGAAGAATTGCCTGCGGCAATTCTTCCCGGCGGAACATAGAAAATATTGGCTTGTGTCCTATACAAGCCTAGATTTTCTTTCCGCCGTCAGCCCTTGATCCCGCCCTGATAGGTGATTCCATTCACCAGGTAATCCTCCCCGTACAGGAAGATCAAAAGACTGGGTACCATATAAATGGTTGCCACCGCAAACGCCAGTCCAATCTCACCCGCATTGATCTTGCTTAAGAATACGGACAGCGGATGCTTTTCCGCGTCAGACAACAGGATCAGCGGCTGCTCCACCATGTTCCAGTAATCAATGAACACCAGAATGGCGGCGGAACAAATGGCTCCCTTACAAAGGGGCAGACAGATCTTCTTATATATCTGCCATTCTCCCGCTCCGTCTATTTGCGCCGCCTCAACCACGGATGTTGGAATACGCCGCATGAACTTGGTCAGCAAAAACACCGCAAAGGGCGAAAAGATACCCGGCAGCCAGATGGACCAATTTGTATCCAGCAGCTTTAACCAGTCACTGACAAGGTAGTTTGGCACCAATGTCACCTGATAGGGCATCAGCATCAATATGATATAGGCAAAAAAGATAATCTCCCTGATCCTGCCCCGGTACCTGGCAAAGCCGTAGGAGGCAAGAGAAGCCACCGTCAGCTGAAACACTACAATCGGTCCCACCAAAATCACGGAATTCCAGAATTTATACAGATATTCCGGACTCTTAAAAAGTACCGTCACATACTGACTGAAGGAAACCATATCCGGAATAAATTTCAAATTCACCTTTTCCGATATGTAAACCTTTCCACCGTTGCTGTTGGTGGCGAAAACCGAACCATAGTTTGATGAAATCTCCGACGCCGACATAAAGGAGTTGGTGATGGTCAGCACAATGGGAGTCAAAAACAGAATGGCAAAAACCGCCGCCACGGCAGTGGCAAGAGCAAGCCTGGTTCCCTTAAAAAACTTTTTTATCTGTTTTTTGGAAATGAGCTGTTTTTCGGAAATGCCCTCTTTTCCTGTCATCCTTCCACATCCTTTCCGAACCTGTCTTCCGCGATAAACAAGACACCAATAATCACGATCATCACAAGAGACATCAAGATTGCCGCCGCAGACAAGGTCTGATAATCAAGGTTCCGGAACTTATTATTCATGAAATGCTGCAGCATATACACCGTGTCTGTTGGATAGTCTCCCGTCAACAGGTATACCTCCCGGAAAATCTTAAAGGAATTGATCAGCGACATAATGGTCACAAACAACAATGTTGAGGACAGATACCTGATCTTTATCTTGAAGAAAGTTTGGAAAGCCGTTGCGCTTTCCAGCCTTGCCACCTCCAATATATCCTTGGGGATACTGGCAAGAGCCGCCATAAACAAAATCATATTGTAGCCCAGATTCTTCCAAAGGAACAAAATGGTAACCACCACCAGCGCATACTCGGATTTCATCCAGTCAATCTTATCCAAACCGAATTTCATCAAAATTTCATTTACTGATCCGTTGTAATGGAACAATACCTGCCAGATCAGCACGATGGATGCCACCGGCACCATCAAAGGGCTTAAGAAAAAGGTTCTGAACTGGCTCTTAAAGGGTATCTTTGATTCCAGCACGATGGCCAGGATCAGAGACAACACCACTGCCAGCGGCACCGACGTCAAAGAGAACATGGCCGTATTGCGCACCGCCCTCCGAAACGCGGAATTTGACACGATACTTTTAAAATTATCCATAAAAACAAAATTGGCACTGACCGGATTATCCACCATGGAGTACCAGATAATCACAATGAAGGGCAGGATAAAAAACAGCATTACGCCTATGAAGCTGGGGGCAATAAACGCCCCCGAGCTTACCTTAAGCTTCCTGGTCCTTTTTGTCGTCTTGATATGCAGTTTTTCCAAGGCTGTACCTTGCCTTTGGGCTGTACCTTGCCTTTGGGCTGTACCTTGCCTTTGGGCTGCACCTTGCCTTTGGGCTGTGCCCTGATTCAGGTCCGGCCCCCTGTGCTTCCCCGGCCTGCTGTGTTTCCGCTTTGCCTTATCGACATTTCCGTTCAATTCTTTAAGTGCTTTCTTGCTTCCTATCCTGTTCACTTTGCATTCCCCTGATCTGTTTAGCTGTTTTCACCCACATACATGGATACCCGGCTCTGGATGGTGCTTACCACCTCGTCCAGGCTCTTCTGCCCCTTATAATAAGGCGCAGCCTCTTCCTGAATAATGGTCAGCACTTCATTATCGCTGGCAGGCATGGGCGCTGCTACATCAATCAGTTCCCGCAGGGTAGCCATTTCTTCCTCCGTACAGGGATGATAGGTATATTCCCAGTCATCATAGCCAAAGCCGCCCATACCCGTTATGATAGGCTCACCGTTTTCATCCTTTACGATCTCGCCGTCTTCATCCGTCAGATACTCTACCTTCATAGCGTCGGCGATTCCCTCTTCCAGCTTCTCTTTATTTGTGGGAAAGCCCCAGGAAAACATATTGTCTTCCCTGCTTAAATAGCTCTCGATAAATTCCCAGGCTCCTTCCTTTTGCTTCGACTTGGAAAGGATGCCGTAAGCACCGCCGGCGTTCATCACACAGCCCACACTCCCGTCCGCAGTGGGATAACCGATATAGGTCACCGGCTCGTTGAACATTGCCTCCGCCACCTGAATGTCATTATAGTTGCTGATTGAGTTCGTATACAGCAGCAGCTTGCCGGAAGCCAGCCTGCTGGGTGTGGATTCTCTATCCGCATCATAATCATACTCTTCCGGGAAGCTGGCCGCGAACTCCAGCATTTTCCGAAATTCTGCCGTGTCAAAATTACAGGTGCCCTTCTCCCAGTCAATAAACGCATTTTGATTAAAGGTCAGCAGAACTCCCATCATCTCACTCTGGGTTACATACTCAAAAAGCTCGGCATCGGGATGTTCCGCAGTAAAATTCATAATATCCTCGATGGACCAGCCCATCTGATCCCCCACCTGAGAAGTCCTTCCTGCCACCGCCGAAATATAAAAGGTCTTAGGCACAGCCACCAGCGTATCACCGTAGGTATATCCCCGCAGTACGCTCTCCACAAAGGAATCCCGGCTAAAGGTACTGCTGCCTTTCAGGAAGGAACTCAGATCCTCCAAGACACCTTTTTCCGCCAGCTGAGCCACATTAACCTGACCGGAACCCAGGTCCAGAATATCGGGACAGTTTTTGGAGGTGATGTCATTATTCATATTAGTAATTGCGTCGCTATATTCCATGTCGCTGTTATAGTCGTAATATTCCCGAATCGTGACATGATATTTTTGACTGGACTTATTAAAGTCCACCGCTGCCGCACGCAGCCCCTGATCCGTGGAGATTGTAGCGATCACCAGTTCTTCCTTCTGTACAACATCGGATGCCTTTGTTTTGTTCAGATAGACGATTTCCGTTTTATCGGTTCCCCAGTCTCTGGTAACCGCCATCAGCCTGCCGTCCGCTGCCATCCCCGCCATTTCTACATAATCTCCATTGATGTCGCAGTCCAGCCAGTCCAGCAGCTCTTCGCTGGTCTCGGTCTCCGGATCATACGTAAACAGCCTGGTGCGGTCGCTCATCAGGAAACCCTTCTCCGGCCCCGCCGTCACTTTCTCCGCGTTTTCCGGAAGCTTATGGGCCGTTCCCAGCTTTTTCCCTGAAATGTCTACCTCCACGGCAACCCTTCCGCCATCAGAACCGTTCCAGTCATAGTATGTTATGTATACCTTGCCGTCATTCCCCCGAAACGCGCTTTCAATCCAGCTAACGTCAAGACTTACGGTTCCCTGACTGCTGCCCTCGCCGTCATAAATGCGAATTACATTTTCAAACACGAGACATACCATGCCCCCGCCGTCCACCACCATACGCTGTAAATAATTATTTTCCTCACCGTCTGCCAGTTCTTCGGTAAGATCCTTAATAAATACCGTATTGCCGGAGGGATCATATTTCCCCAGCATGGTTTCCTGACGATAGTCATCCGGATTGGCTTCATTCCATATGGTACGCATCCAGACCACGTATATATTGCCCTCGCCGTCCACGGCAATTGACTGAGGGTAAGCATCTTCCGCCTCTGCCTTCAGCGGCAGCTCCTCTGCCTTTCCCGCTGCCGGGTCATATCGGAAAACGGGATTTTTACTGACTCCTGTTTCCTCATCGTAGCTCCAGCTGCTGTAATACAGCTTTCCTCCCTCAAAGATGGGGTTTGACATGCTGACCTCTCCTATGTCCACAAACTCCGGCACATAGACGAAAGCATCTCCCCCGGCGGGCTTATCATCACCCCCGGCATTGCCGTCACTGTCTCCGCAGGCAGCCAGAGAAACGGCGGTCAGCACAGCCAGTCCTGCTGCCAGCATCTTTTTCAATCCTTTTTTCATAATCTCTCCTTCTTTCCACTTGATTGCTTCATTACACTGTATATATGTTTTCTGTATCCTCTTTGTTTCAAACCTGCAAAAAAAATGTTCAATACACAGCCGCCCTATGCGATACAGGCTACTACATATTGAACATTATAGCACACTATATACAAAACAAACCTTAAGAATTTATGAATTACTGTCTAAGGACTATTAAAATTGCAACAATTTTGTAACAGTTACCTGATCTGTATATACATCCTCTTTAATTCCAGCCGCCGCTTATGCCGCCTCCATATGCTCCCCAAATGATTGTAGAGCCAGAAGGAGTGTACCAGAACGTCATTGAGCCTGCCGATTCTCTGTTTGGTAGTCCGCTGATAATACTGACCGCCGCTGCTGCAGGCCTGGAAGCCCTTCTCCCTGACCAGCCTGATCAGCTCGGATTCACAGGTTATCTTTTCCGTAAACTCCGTGACTCCCAGACCGATGCAGTCTGCCTTATGGGCGTCGCTGCCGCCAAAGGCCGGCTTTCCGTACCGGGCCGCAATCTCCAGGGCTTTTTGGTTGCTTTCCGGATCCTCACAGGCATTAAAACCCTCAATAAAATCAAACTGCTCCATCACCTCAGGCCGGTTCCTGTGCTTCCTGGTATTAAAAATACTCATATACTTTACGCCGCAGGGATGAGCCGGCCCTAAAATACCTCCGTTTTTATGAACGATCCTGATTAAAAACCGCACAGGCAGCCCGCGCAGCTCCAAAATAGGCAGCTTTACATCCTCCGGCATGATGACCAGAATATGGCCCGCGTCGATGGTGTCATACTCGATGCCCTTTAAGACCACAAAATTTTCTTTCCGCTGGCAAAAAGGATTCCGTTTCCAGGCCCGGTATCCGTTATAGGAATCGTGATCGGTAATCAGCATTCCGTCATAACCTTTTTCCGTCAAAATATCAATAAATTCCTCAACAGGCACCTTTCCGTCCAGTGAACCTTCCTTCGTATGGCAGTGCATATCAAATTTCATTTTCCTTTTTCTCCATTCCAGTCATGCGCTTAGTCCACGCTCTTTAAGGATTCCGTCATGCTGATCTCTTCCAGCTTCCGCCCCATAAACCTGTCAACGATCCAGGCAAAGACAAACGTCAGCAGGGCGCTGTAAAGATAGCTTACAGGCCTGACGTGTACATCAAAAGCAATCAGATCCACCTGAATCTCGCTCATGACAAAAGCATGCAGCAGACACCCCAGCAGCAAACCCGGCAAGACTGCCAGCGCCGTCAGCAGCATATTCTCCCGAAATACATAGCTGGCCGTCTCCTTTTTATAAAAGCCAAGTACCTTCACCGTGGCAATCTCCCTGACCCGTTCCGTAATGTTAATATTGGTCAGATTATAAAGGACAATAAAAGCAAGTCCACCCGCGCATAAAATAACCACCAGCACAATAATGTCAAGGCTGTTCATCATGGTGCCGATGCGCTCCATGGTGTCAGCATTCACGGTGACATTGGACACCTCTTCCAAATTCATCAAAGCCGCAGATATTTCATGGGAGTCAGCCCCATCTGCCAGGTTCATATAGACCGTCCTGCGCTCCGGCTCCGTGCCAAAAGCCTCTATCCAGGTCTCCGGGGCAATGTAGACGTAGTTGTAAATATAGTTTTCCATGACGGCGGTGATCCTTACGGACAGCTCCCGCATGTCCTCATCTCTTAAGGATACCATATCTCCTGCCTGAATGCCATACTGTTTTGCTAATTTTCGGGTAATGACTCCTTCTCCCGCATCCGGATAAGAGATCGGCTCCCCTTCCGGCGTGTGCATATTTAGATACTCCCCCATGCGGGAAGGCTCGCCCGCTACCAGATAAACAGATTTTACCCCTTTATCCGTAACAATATCCATATTTGTTTCCATCACCCGCAGATAACTTTCCACGCCCTGCCGTTCCAGCTCATTCAGCTTTTGTTCCGTATCTTCTCCTGCCTCCGGTTTCAGGCTGGCGCTTAAGTCATAGGTCTGAATTTCCTCAAACTGCTGTGAAGCCACATCCGCTATGGAATCCTGAATGCCGAAACCGGTGACCAGCAGCGCCGTACAGCCGCTGATTCCCAGCACCATCATAAACAGCCGTTTTTTATAGCGGAATATATTTCTCACCGATACTTTTTTTAAAAAGCTCAAATGCCGCCAAAGTAAAGGTATCCGCTCCAGAAATATCCGTTTCCCGGCCTTAGGGGACTTGGGCCGCATGAGCATTGCCGCCACCTGAGCCAGCTCCATCCGGCAGGAAAGCCAGGTAGTCCCCACAGAGCAGAGCAGTGACACCAAAACGGAAATCACAGCCAATTTCCAGTAGAACAGGTAGACAATAGTCTCCACGCTGTACATGATACCGTAAGCAAACCAGATCACTTTGGGGAAGCCCCAGGTTCCCAGCAAAAAACCGCACACACATCCCAGAACTGCAGCCAGCCCGGAATAGATCATATATTTTGACATAATAGTCCCGCTGCCATAGCCAAGGGCCTTCAACACGCCGATCTGAGTACGCTGTTCCTCCACCATGCGGTTCATGGTGGTAATGCAGACCAGCGCCGCCACCAAAAAGAAAAAAACGGGAAAGATATTGGCAATTCCGTCCACAATGGCTGAATCACTTTCAAAGCTGACATAGCCG
>CAZAMX010000110.1:0-7116 GCA_964486095.1 uncultured Acetatifactor sp.
TAGACCAACGCAGCAGATGGAAATTCAGGCAAGTCATATAGCTGGTTACTTATTATTCGGTGTAATAATACAGGGAGTGGAAAATACGTGCGGAATCAGGTATAATGAAGGGAAAGGGAGGGTGTGCCCCATGGAAGATATGGAGACCTTTATTTCGGGTATATTGACAAAGGAAGGGCGGAAATTTGCCCGCATCAGCTTTATGCGGGGAGAAGAGTACGCGGAATTTATTGTGCCGGACGGGATACTGGATAAGAGAAAGGGCTTTACCGAGGAAGAAGTCACAAAGCTGTTTCGATACGTGAGGGAGAACAGGGACGAAATTCTAAAGCGGGCGAAAGAAGTCAACCCGCTTAAGAATTGGCTGGGCTTAGGATGAAAGCACATCCGAAATGGTGTTTAAGCGTGTGCAGTCCGGAGGAAGCGGGCCGGCAGGCTCCGGGGATTGGGCAGTGTGGACATACATACTGCTCAGTCCGATATTGTGAGCTCCCCAGGCGTCGGCCTGCCAGTCGTTCCCGATCATTACGGAAGCCTTGGGGTCGAGGCCGTGCTTTTTTATCAATGCGCCGTAAAACTGTCCGGAGGGCTTCATGAACCCGATGTCCGAGGAAATCAGTACATCGTCAAAAAGGTCGTAAATTCCCAGATGACGCAGTTCCGGCTCTGTAAACAGGCGCTGTGCGTTGGAGAGAAGATAAATCCTTTTCCCCAGGCGGCGCAGCTCCCGCAGCAAATTCTCCGCACCCGCGTAAAGGAGAACATGGTCCAGCGAGACAGCGCGATACATTACGGCCCAGTCAGCAAGCATCTGCGGAGCTGCCGTCATTCCCTTTTCACTGTATAAGCGGGAAAAGACTTCCGCTAAATTCACTTCGATCTCATCCGGCGTCAGGTCGGGGAACTGCGTTTTGTATTTTTCGTACTGCTCCAGGCGCAGGGCGGCAATCAGCCTTCTGTACCCTTTTCGCAGCTCTGGCCCGGTATATGGCGCGCCCTGCAGGGTCATATAACCCGCCATGTATTTCCACAGCGAGGCCTTGCTTTCGTTGGTGCGTATGTCCACCAGTGTGCCGTATAAATCGAAAATATAATTATCGTACATGTCTCATGCTCCTTACAGGGGTATTTAACTTTCTAGCGGTTTTGGGATGTATCCCTCCGTTCAACGGGAACCCACAGCTCGCAGAACAGCCCGGGAGCTCCCTTTTCAAAATAGATTTCATAGTCCGAGTCTTCTGTCTGCACATACCCGGTCTGGGGAGAAAATTCTTTATAAAACCTGCTCCAGGTTTCGCCCAGACAGTCGCCGTCGGGTCCGAAGCACTGAAATACGGCGTAGTCCGCGGAGTTTGTTTTCCATACGGAATAACCGTTATCTGTAAACTGCTCCAGCCTTGAAGTATCTGTGTCTTCATCCAGTAAAATGCCGATTCCGTAATCAAAGTGGGATTCTCCGTCCTTGGTAGGACTGCATAAACCGTATAAATCTCTTTTCCCTTCTTTACGCAGCTGTTTCATGGGATCGATCAGATCCTTTTCCCAGCATTCGCTCCAGAAATCGGGAATGCTGTGGTCATTGTCATCATTGATGATCTCATTGGGAAAAGTTCTCACCAATGCAAGAAACTGCTGCCCTTTTTGCTGCTCCATTCTGTAATCCATAATACTACCGCCTTCCATAATTAATTTTATCACAAGAGGATTGAATAAATGCAGCTTAGCACCCTTTTGTCTGGCCTGCTTCGGGGTTGAGCCGTGGAAGCGGGAAAACGCCTTGGAAAAGCTTTCGGGAGATTCATAACCGTATTTATAGGCGGCATTTATCACCGACAGATCAGTTGACTGCAGCTCCTGTGCTGCCAGTGTCAAACGCCGTTTCCGGATGTACTCGTTAGCACTCATTCCCGTAATAAAGCTGAATGTCCTGTGAAAATTGTAACCGGACATATGCACGTTTCTCGCAACATCTATATAGTTGATGTCCTCATAGAGATGCTCTTCCATGTAGTTGATTGCCTGTTGTATCAGATGCAGCGACATTGATTCTTTTCCTCCCTGTGTGAGACTATTATACCCGGCGGTACGGCAAAAGTCCTGTCCGGGATTGCACAGATTTGTCCGGAATGAGGCAGGATGTCATAAGCAATTCAGCCATAAATTTGGACTTTATTGCAAAAATGAAGCGTTACGCATATTATAACGTTATGATGCCAGATTGTCCATAAGAATGGAAAAGTAGTCGAAAATAAAAATAACCGTTTCAATGTGCAGATAATTATTGTAAAATGAAATACAGGAATATTCTTCAGACAGAGGAAAATGTTTAGGGGTATGGAGATGGGAAATTACAGACAAATTACTTTAGCTGAAGAAGCAATTGATCAGGAAGCAGGCGGAAGCAGATTCTCAGAAGCAAAATATGATTTTCATAATTTGTTCTCTGTTCCAATCGCTGAAGAGCATCAGCAAAGCTGCAATTCCATGGCTATTCTGGGGGATAGTCTTTCTGTATTAAAAAAAATGAAAGAAAAGTCCGTTCAGCTTATTTTTGCAGACGCCCCTTATAATATCGGAAAAGACTTTGGAAATAACATTGATAAGTGGAAAAATGTACAAGATTATATTGAGTGGTGTAAAACGTGGATCAACGAATGTATGAGAGTTCTTTCTGATACCGGAACAATGTATTTTATGACAGCAACACAGCACATGCCGCATCTCGATGTGTTTGTATCTGAAAAATATAATGTTCTCTGCAGAATCATCTGGGCATATGACAGCTCTGGAGTACAATCCAAGAAAATATATGGCTCGCTCTATGAGCCGATTCTGATGATAAATAAATGCAGAAACGCAAAATACATTTTTAATGCAGAGGATATTCTTGTTGAGGCAAAAACAGGGGCGCGGAGAAAACTGATAGATTATCGGAAGAATCCCCCGCAGTTATACAGCACTCAAAAGGTGCCGGGAAATGTGTGGGATTTCAGCAGGGTTAGATTTAAGATGGATGAATATGAGAATCATCCAACGCAAAAGCCGGAGGCGCTTTTGGAGAGAATCGTGAGAGCATCTTCAAATCCGGGTGATTTGGTGCTTGATCCGTTTTCCGGGTCATTTACAACATCTGCCGTTTGTGCCCGCCTTGGGCGGGTATGTATAGGGATAGATTTGAATGAAGAGTATTATGAGATAGGCCTGCGGCGTACGGGAATTGCCCAGGAGCGGCAGGGAAGAAGCCTTCAAAAGGTTAAGGCTCGTAAAACAAATGCTAAATCAAAGTATATACGAGGTGAGTAGATTTGGAAATTACGGAAGAATTTATTAAAGATAGGCTGCAAAGGGAGTATTTGACAGATTATCAGCAGGTATATGACAACAGTCCAATGCTTCAATATCTGGATAAGAAGATGAAAGCAGTACATGGCGATAGTAAGGCACGCAGAAATCTGACGAGTATATATGCAATTTATTCCATCTTATATTTTTATTCAATAGATTATTTTGAGAAAAAGGAAGAGTATTGTCATTTTAATTGTCATTTTAAAGGATATGATTATAAGAAGCTTTTCATTTTTTGCCGCACCTTATATGGAGGCAATAAAATACAGAATCATTCGCTTAATAATCGTATAAATGGAGAATTTCACAATAGAGTCAAGAATACTGTAAATGATTTAATCGTTGTCAATAATGGGAAGTATCTGATTCATATAGACTATTTATATGTAGGGCAACATGATATAAGCAAAGTTACCTGTGAGATAATTGAGGAATATATAGAATTGCTTAAGAAAAAAGGCAATATACTGATTCATATATTAGACGAATTACAGCAAACGGAGGATTATTTTCTGAAAAGGAAAAGGCTTAAAGAGCTTCTTACAGAAGATGCAGAGGCGAGAGTTTTTGAATTGATCAGTTTCGCTATTCTGAAAAACCACTATAAGAATACGAAGGTGTATTTCGGCTATTCTCGGGATACGGTAGAAGAAGTAAAGCTGGAGCTATATAAAACCGGCAGGACCAATGCCAATGATGGTGGTATTGATTTTGTAATGCGGCCAATAGGCAGATTTTTTCAGGTTACGGAGGTCAATAATTAGGATAAGTACCTTTTGGATATAGATAAGGTCATGCACTTTCCTGTCAGCTTTGTGATTAAAACAAAACAAAGTAAAGAAGAGGTGCTGAATGCACTGGAGGAATATATCGCAGTGCGTTCAGGCGGAATGGCAGTGCTGGAGACCCGATACAGAAAGGCAATTGAAGAAATTATTACTATTAATGAGCTGAGTGTATGGATAGGGGAATTGGAGGATGTGGATATTGATGGAATGATTCGAGATATTGATATTTATTATAGGCTGGAAATGAATATGGATGTTGATGAAGAAGAGTGAAGCGAATGCTATATCATTATGTTTAAAAAGGAGTAGGAACATGTTGATTACACGGGAAAAGGATTGGTGGAAGAAGGCGGTGATCTATCAGGTTTATCCCCGCAGCTTTCAGGACAGCAACGGCGACGGTATTGGGGATATACAGGGACTGATCGGCAGACTGCCTTATCTGGAGAAGCTGGGGATCGACTGCATCTGGCTCTCCCCTGTCTGCAAGTCACCTCAGGACGATAACGGCTATGACATTTCCGATTATCAGGACATTGATCCCATGTTTGGCACTCTGGAGGATATGGAGCAGCTGCTTGCGGAAGCAGAAAAGCATGGGATCGGTATTCTTATGGACCTGGTATTGAACCATAGCTCCGACGAGCACAGGTGGTTCAAGGAGGCGGTAAAGAGCAGGGAAAATGTTTATCATGATTACTATGTCTGGCGGGACGGGGTGGAAGGAAAGTATCCCAACGACATGCGCTCCGTTTTCGGAGGGCCTGCGTGGCAGTGGGTGCCCAAGCTGCAGCAGTACTATTTTCACCAGTTTTCCGTGAAGCAGCCGGACTTAAACTGGGAAAACCCCAAAGTGCGCAGGGAGATCTACGACATGATCAACTGGTGGCTGGACAAGGGGGTGGCGGGATTTCGGCTGGATGTGATTGATCAGATTGCCAAGGACCCGGAGCTGAAGGTGACCTGCAACGGCCCCAGGCTTCATGAGGTTATTCGGGAGCTGAGCCGGGAGACCTTTCAGCGGGGGCATTACCTTACAGTAGGGGAAGCCTGGGGGGCGGATGTGGAGCGTGCGAAGCTGTACAGCGCACCGGATGGCAGCGAGTTTTCCATGGTGTTTCAGTTTGAGCATATCTGCCTGGACCAGGTCCCGGGAAAGGAAAAATGGGATTTGGCGCCCCTGCCCTTTTTAAAGCTTAAGGAGGTCATGGAGAAGTGGCAGACGGAGCTTTACGGGTGCGGCTGGAACAGCCTCTTTTGGAACAATCATGATCTGCCCCGGATCGTATCCCGCTGGGGAAATGACGGGCTTTATCGGGAGGAAAGTGCTAAGATGCTGGCCCTTCTTCTGCACGGAATGCAGGGAACACCCTTCATCTATCAGGGAGAAGAGCTGGGAATGACAAATGTGCGCTATGCGCCGGAGGATTACCGGGATATTGAGACCGTTAATTTGTACAGGGAGAGGCTGGAAGCAGGATATTCACTGGAATCTGTAATGGAGAGTATTTATGCAAAGAGCCGGGACAATGCACGCACGCCCATGCAGTGGGACGACAGCGAAAATGCAGGATTTACGAAGGGAACGCCCTGGATTAAGGTGAATCCTAATTACCAAACGATCAACGCGGCAGAGCAGATGGCGCGGGGAACTTCTGTCTGGAACTTTTACAGACAGTTGATTGAGTTCAGAAAAAGGTACTCGGTTTTTGCGGATGGCAGGTTTACTCTGCTTTGCAGAGAGAACCCGCAGATTTTCGCCTATACCAGGGAAAGTGAGACGGAGAGGCTGCTGGTGGTATGTAACTTTTTCGGAGAGAGTCTGGAATGGCCGGCAGAATGTCTGGAGGTCCGCCTGGGCGCCGGGGAACAGTCGGGCATGGAGCTTTTGTTGTCCAATTATTCGGACAATGAAAAAGAGCGCAGTCCTGAAATACTGCGCCCCTATGAGGCCGGAATGTATTATGGCCAAAAGTAACAGTCAGTTCACTCATTTTATGCTGGGCCTTCGCACAGGTCCCGTGGAGCTTCTTACGATCAGCGGAGCCCGCAGCATGACAGAACTGATCGGCAGGTTATTCAGCAGGCAGGACATGGCATACCAGCCAGCCTTGCCAAGGGCAATGCGGTCCTGGCGAATGGTGGTCAGAGGCGGATCCGTAAAGGCAGTCATGGGCAGATCGTCAAAACCGATGATGCTTAAATCCTCAGGAATGTGGATTCTGCGGTTCATACATTCCGTGATGGCGGAGATGGCGCGGATGTCATGGGAGAAGATGATGGCTGTTACGCCAAGATCGTACATGCGTTGTACATGCTCTCTGGTGGAGTCACAGACGTAGTAACCCAGGCCGATATATTCTTCGTTGATCTCCAGATTGTATTTTGACAGAGCGTTTATGTAGGCGTTGTATCTTGCCTTTAATATGTAGGATTCCAGCGGCCCGGAGAGAAGTCCTATTTTTCTGTGCCCCAGATCAAGAAGGTGCTTTACCGCCTGGTCAAAGCCCTCCTGGCTGTCACAGCCCACAGAAGCGATCCTGGGATTGCCGTCGATCTGGTTGTCATAGAGAACGGCAGGTATCTTGCTGGTGGCAAGCTCCGTCATCCAGGGATCGATCAGGGAAAAGCCCAGGATAAAGGCTCCCAGGTAACCGTTCTGTATCATGAATACGCCATAAGGGATCTGGCGCTGAAAGTCTTTATCAACAGGCACTATATTCACGGTCCAGCCGTCAGGCTCTGCCATTTGCCGAAAGCCCAGAATGATGTCATAGCCAAATTGGTCCGGCGTCTGATAATCCATGTTTTCAACAATAATGCAAAGCTTTTTTTCACGGCTTAGCAGGCGTTTGCTGTGATAACCCAGCTCCACTGCAGTCTCAATGATTTTTTTGCGCATCTCAGCGCTGATGTCCGTGGCATTGTTCAGGCCCTTGGACACCGTGCTTTTGGATACACCCAGTTTTGCTGCAATGTCATT
>CAZAMX010000111.1:0-7113 GCA_964486095.1 uncultured Acetatifactor sp.
TGGCCTCCCGCTAGTCAGGCGAGCGCTCATCCCAGCTGAGCTATGCTTCCATGAATTGAATAATAAAGTTATTATATCATATGAATGCCGTAGAAAGCAACTTAAAATTGAAACGTCAGGGAAGAGTATCGGTGCAGGCTTGAAAAACAGCGGAAAGGAAAGTTTAAATGAAACTGGTGTTTATAATAGGGAGCGGAGCCGTGGGAAAAATGACCGTAGGGCAGGAGCTGATGAAGATTACGGATTTAAGGCTGTTTCATAATCACATGACCATAGAGCCGGTGCTGGAAATATTTGGGGGCTATGACTCCAAGACGATCCGGGAACTGCGGGAGGTTGTATTCCGAAACTTTGCGGCTTCTGACAGATACGGTATGATCTTTACCTATATGTGGGACTTTGACAGCCAGTCGGATTGGGATTATATTGAGCATGTAAAAAATATATTTACGCCCTATGACGCCTGTTTTTACTGTGTGGAGCTGGTGGCAGACAGCAAGGTGCGCCTGGAGCGGAATAAAACGGAAAACCGACTGAAGCACAAGCCGTCAAAACGAGATCTGGAGCTGTCCGATCAAAGAAATCGGCATTTAGACGAAAATTACCGTCTGGTGAGCAATGAAGGGGAAATCCCCTTTGAAAATTATCTTCGCATTGACAATACCCATATGCCGGCAGAGGATGCGGCCAGACTGATCAAAGAAAAATTTGACCTGTAGCAGGCGTAAAAGGACAGTAAGAGGTACATTGCTGCCAGGGAAAACTTTATAAAAGAAATGGAGAAACGGGCATGAACAGTGCATTTACCATAAGGACAATGACGATAGAGGATTATGAAGGGCTGCGGGCTCTGTGGATGACAATCAAGGGCTTTGGCATCAGGAGTATTGATGATTCCCGGGAAGGAGTGGAGCGGTTTTTAAAGAGGAATCCCGGTATCAGCGTGGTGGCGGCAGCAGAAGACGGCTCTATCGTAGGCGGTATACTCTGCGGCCACGACGGCAGGCGGGGCTGCCTGTATCATGTGTGTGTCAGAGAGGACTGCCGCAGGAACGGTATCGGCAAGGCCATGGTGGTTCATTGTATGAATGCGTTGAAGGCGGAAGGAATCAATAAGGTCAGTCTGATTGCCTTTACCAAAAATGACGTGGGAAACGCATTTTGGAACTGCATCGGCTGGACGAAGCGGGAGGATTTGAACTACTATGACTTTACGCTGAATGAGGCCAATATCACGGCTTTTAACAAATAAAAGCGCGCAAAGATTTTCTAAGGCTGTAATGTACACAGCCTAAGAAAATCTAAATTGCGCGCAGAAGAATGTCCAAAGTTCGGGCATTCTTCCAGACATGCAAAATATTAAAATTACAGCGTTGGGAAACGCGGAAAGAGGGGCATATGAAACAGATCGAGGGCGGCGTGACCGCGGCGAAAGGATTTGAGGCAGCAGGTGTGGAGGCAGCCGTAAAATATCAGAACAGAAAAGATATGGCGCTGGTATACAGCACCGTTCCCTGCAGGACGGCAGGAACTTTTACCAGCAATGTGGTAAAGGCGGCGCCGGTGCTTTGGGACAGGAATGTGGTGGACAATTCCCCTTATGCTCAGGCGGTGGTGGTAAATTCCGGCGTAGCCAACGCCTGCACGGGAAAGCAGGGAATGGACTGCTGTAAAGCGGAGGCGGAATGTCTGGGAAGGCTGCTGGGGATTCCGGAAACTGCCGTACTGGTGGCTTCCACAGGGGTGATCGGGCAGCAGCTTCCGTTAGACAGGATCAGGGCCGGTATTGAGAAGCTGGCTGCACACAAGGCGGACACTCCGGAGGCCGGGACGGACGCAGCAAAGGCGATTATGACTACGGACACCGTTCATAAGCAGATCGCGGTACAGTTTCAGGCAGGGGGCGTGACCGCAACCATGGGAGCCATGTGCAAGGGCTCAGGCATGATCCATCCCAATATGTGTACCATGCTGGGCTTTATCACTACCGATGTAAACATTTCAAAGGAGATGCTGCAGAAGGCGCTCAGCGCGGATGTTGTGGATTCCTTTAACATGATTTCCGTGGATGGGGATACTTCCACCAACGATACGCTGCTGGTGCTGGCAAACGGTCTGGCCGGTAATGCGGAGATTACCGGAGAAGGCCCGGATTATGAGGCGTTCTGCGAGGCCCTTCATTTTGTTACCACTTATCTTGCCAGAAAGATGGCCGGAGACGGAGAAGGAGCCACCTGCCTTTTTGAGGCCAAGGTGGTGGGAGCGGCGTCGAAGGAGGAAGCCCGGATTCTGGCGAAGTCAGTGATCTGCTCTTCTCTTTCCAAGGCGGCAATTTTCGGTCATGATGCCAATTTCGGACGGTTTCTTTGTGCCCTTGGATACTCCGGCGCAAAGTTTGATCCGGAAAATGTGGATCTGTATTTCAAAAGCCGTTCCGGCCAGATCCATATTTTCAGCAAAGGTACAGCCTGCGATTACAGCGAAGAGGAAGCTACCAAAATTCTTTCCGATCCGGAGGTGACCGTGCTGGCGGATATGCACATGGGAGAGGCGGAAGCCGTTGCCTGGGGCTGTGATTTAAGCTATGATTATGTGAAGATTAATGCGGATTACAGAAGTTGAGCCTGGCGGCAGAAAGGTGTGGTTATTGAAATGGAAAAAGATATGGAGAAGGTACTGCAGAAGGCAGAAGTGCTGATTGAAGCGCTGCCCTATATACAGCAGTTTAACCGCAAGATCATCGTTGTGAAATACGGGGGCAGCGCCATGAGCAACGAAGAGCTGCAAAAAAACGTGATCAAGGATGTGACCCTGTTGAAGCTGGTGGGATTTAAGCCGATCATTGTCCATGGAGGCGGCAAGGAGATCAGCCGCTGGGTAGGCAAGGTGGGCAAGGAGGCAAAGTTCGTAAACGGGCTTAGGGTTACCGACGAGGAAACCATGGAGATTGCGGAGATGGTGTTAAACAAGGTAAACAAGAGCCTGGTAACCATGGTGCAGGAGCTGGGAGTCAAGGCTGTGGGAATCAGCGGTAAAGACGGCGGCCTGCTGCAGGTGGAAAAGAAGTACGCCGACGGTCAGGACATCGGCTTTGTGGGGGAAATTACAAAGGTAACTCCCAAGGTGCTGTATGACCTTTTGGAGAAGGATTTCCTTCCTATTGTAGCACCCATCGGTATGGACGAGAATTTCCAGACCTATAATATAAACGCGGATGACGCGGCATGTGCCATTGCCAGAGCGGTGAGTGCGGAAAAGCTGGCCTTCCTCACGGATATTGAGGGGCTGTACAAGGACATCAACGACAAGTCCACTTTTATTTCCAGGCTGTCTGCCGAGGATGCGGAGAAGCTGATTGCGGAAGGATATATCGGCGGCGGTATGCTGCCCAAGCTGAACAACTGTACCGCGGCCATCCGCGGCGGGGTCAACAGGGTCCATATTTTAGACGGCAGGATTCCTCATTGTCTGCTGCTGGAAATATTCACCAATCAGGGCGTGGGTACTGCCATTGTGGCGGACGGAGAACGAATATAAAGCAAAAAAGGGAAGGGAAAGACTATGGACATGCAGGAATACATTGAAGAGGCGGAAAAGGACCTGCTTCATACCTATAACCGGTATCAGATCGTATTGGAGAGAGGGGACGGAGTCCGGCTTTACGACATGGCAGGAAAGGAATATCTGGACTTTGTGGCAGGTATCGCCGTGTTTGCTTTAGGGTACAATAACAAGGAATACAATGATGCCTTAAAGAACCAGATTGATAAGATTATCCATACCTCCAACTATTATTACAACAGACCGGCCATTCAGGCGGCGAAGAAGCTGAAGAAGGTTTCCGGCATGGATCGGGTCTTTTTTACCAATTCCGGTGCGGAGGCGGTGGAAGGGGCACTGAAGGCGGCGCGGAAGTACGCTTATTTAAAGGATGGCAGGACGGATCATGAGATCATTGCCATGAACCATTCTTTTCACGGGAGGACCTTCGGGGCTCTGGCAGTTACCGGCAATCCCAAGTATCGGGCTCCCTTCGAGCCGTTGATCGGCAATATTCGTTTTGCCGAGATGAATGATATGGAAAGCGTGAAGGCTCAGGTTACCGATAAAACCTGTGCCATTATCCTGGAAACTGTCCAGGGAGAGGGGGGCCTGATTCCCGCAGAGGAAGATTTTTTGAAAGAAATCCGTGCCCTTTGTGATGAGCGTGATATTCTTATGATCCTGGACGAGATACAGTGCGGTATGGGCAGAACGGGCTGTATGTATGCCTGGCAGAAGTACGGCGTGAAGCCGGATATTATGACCACCGCAAAGGCATTGGGCTGCGGTGTGCCTGTGGGAGCATTCCTGATGACCGAGAGAGTGGGAAGCCGTTCCCTTGCGGCAGGTGACCATGGAACCACTTACGGGGGAAATCCCCTTGCCTGTGCGGCAGTGGAAAAAGTTCTTTATTTATTTGAAGAGGAACATATAATAGAGAATGTAAATCAGGTGGCGCCTTATCTGGAAAAACGTCTGGATGAGCTGTAGGAAAAATACAGCTGTATTCAGGAGCGGCGTGGAAGCGGGCTTATGCAGGGCCTGGTGTTTGACAAGCCCGTGGGAGAGATCATCAGCCGCGCGCTGGAGAACGGATTGATTTTGATCAACGCAGGAACGAATATCATCCGTTTTGTGCCGCCTTTAATTATTGCAAGAGAAAATGTTGATGAAATGATCTCGATTCTGGAGCGAAGCATAATATGAGATTACAAAAAAGACTGGCGGCTGCGGCAGCTGTTGTAGCCTTTGCCGCCGCGGTTTTTTACGGCAGTACGCTGGATACGGGTACGGAACCTGAGGAAATATCCAATTCGTCCTGGTTTGACAGAAAGGATACCATCTATTTCTGGTATTCCGACGAGGCCATGACGAACTATGTGAACAGTGCGGCGGTAGCCTTCGGCGAGGAAAAGAATGTACACGTGATTCCGGTCCTGACCTCAGACAGCCAATATCTGGAGGCCGTCAACCGGGCGTCCGTGGAAGAAGAGCAGATGCCGGACGCATATATCATCAGCCATGACTTACTGGAAAAGGCTTATCTGGCAGGACTGGCGGAAGAAATAAGGGACGGGGGAGAGGTGTGTAATGAGAACAACTTTCCCGCAGCAGCGCTGTCTGCGGTGTCCTATCACGGGAAAACCGTGGCCTATCCTCTTTCATTTGAAACCAGCGCTCTGATCTATAATGAGACATATCTGGCGGAGTGGGCGCTGCAGAGCGCTCAAAAAGAGCTGCTGGGAGACGGCACTGAAGACGGGGAGCCCATGGAATCTTCCACGGAAGATTCCGAGGGAATCCCTTTGGACGAGGCGCTGCTTGCGGCCAAAACGGAAGAATATTTACAGAAGGCCATTCCCGGAAATCTGGAGGACCTTTTGACCATTGCTGACACCTTTGATCTTCCGGAAGGCGTAGAGGGTATCATGAAATGGGCAGTGTCGGACATTTTTTATAATTACTGGATCGTCGGTAATTATATGATCGTAGGCGGAGATGCCGGTGATGATGAGAGTAATATTCAAATCGTAAATCCGGAGACCATTGCCTGCCTTGAGGCATACAGGGGATTGAACCAGTTTTTCTTTATTGAATCCGATACAGTTACTTATGACTCTGTGATTCAGGATTTTATGGACGGTAATATTGTGTTTACCATTGCCACAACCGATATTGTGGACAGGCTTGCAAAGGCGAAGGAAGAAGGACTCATTGCTTTTGATTACGGCGTTGCCATGATGCCGATGGTGAGCAGTGAATTACAGAGCCGCTCCATGTCCGTGACCAATGCGGTAGCGATAAACGGCTATTCCCGGCATAAGGAGCTGGCGAATGAGTTTGCGGCTTATCTTGTGGACGAGTGTGCCGATTCTCTTTACGAAAGGACGGGCAAGGCTCCGGCAAAGTCCGATGCCGGCGGGGATAACGGGCCGCTGCAGATTTTTAAGATGGAATATGCCCGCAGCGTACCGCTGCCGAAGATGATGGAAACGGGAAATTTCTGGCTGCATTTGGAGAGACTGCTTGCCCAGGTGTGGAACGGCGAAGACGCGGCTGCTCAGGTGCAGGAGCTGGCGGCACAGATCGCAGCGCAGACGCAGGAATGAATTTATTTCGCAGCAGTTCAGACAGGTCACTGAACTGCTGCTTTACTTTTGATGAATAGATCAACCGATCATAGGGTACACTTGAAACTGAAAGGAAAGGTGTATCCAATGATCGGTTTTTTGATTGCGTTGATCTCGGGAGCTTTGATGAGTATACAGGGGGTCTTCAACACACAGGTGACAAAGGCCTCCACGGTCTGGGCTGCCAGCGCCTTCGTGCAGCTGTCAGCGCTGGCAGTGTGTCTGGGGGCGTGGCTGTTTACGGACAGAAGCAATCTGCTGCAGGTGTTCAGGGTCCAGCCGAAGTATATGCTGTTAGGCGGCGCCATCGGTGCTTTTATTACCTATACGGTGATCAGAAGCATGGACATGCTGGGGCCGGCCAGGGCCGTAATGCTGATCGTGGTGGCGCAGCTGCTGGTTGCCTATGTTATCGAGCTTCTGGGCTGGTTCGGGGTAGAAAAACAGCCCTGGGAGTGGAGAAAGGCTGTGGGGATGGCAGTGGCAATTGCGGGAATTATTATTTTTAAATGGAAATAATCAAAAGCGGCTTGTAAATTAATTACAATTCTATTACAATTATATTAATCAGCATGGAGAGGCAATCCCTGAAAGTGAGGGACTCATGGTGAGAGACAAAAGAATAAAGACTGTAATATGCGGTTTTGCTTTGATTGGATTACTGTGCGGCTGCGGTGGGCAGGCGGACGGTCTGGTTCTTGTTGGAGAAAAGGATGCAGACGAGCCTGTCATGGGCGAAACGGCGGAAAGCAGGAGGGAAGCCGGAAGGGAGCCGGAGGCGGCAGGAGATATTTATGCGGCGGTACAGCCGGAGGAAGCTTCCCGGATCTATGTTTATGTGTGCGGCGCGGTGAACCGTCCGGGAGTGGTGGTCCTTCCGGAGGGAAGCCGGGCGGAGGCGGCCCTGGAGGCGGCAGGAGGCTTTAGACCGGATGCCAGG
>CAZAMX010000112.1:0-7091 GCA_964486095.1 uncultured Acetatifactor sp.
CATGCTGAAACTCATTGTGCAGATGGAAGAGAAGGGCCTAAGCGCGGAGCAGGCTCAGATCGAGGCCTTTTATGCAAATACTCGTAAGCAGTAGTCTTTCCGCAATGCAGTTTGTGCCGGCGCGCTGCCCGACAGCAGCACATTTTTAAATAAGCAGCGCAGAAATGAGGATAACATGGGAAAACCTACAGGTTTTATGGAATATGAGAGAGAGGTCAGCAGGGCGGAGGAGCCGAAGAAGCGTATTCGCCATTTTCAGGAATTTCATGAACATCTTTCGAAGGAACAGCAGCAGCTCCAGGGAGCCAGGTGTATGGAGTGCGGTGTGCCTTTCTGCCAGTCGGGCATGATGATCTGCGGTATGGCCAGCGGCTGTCCGCTGCACAATCTGATCCCGGAGTGGAACGACCTGGTATATAGCGGCAACTGGCAGCAGGCATACAATCGTTTGAAGAAGACGAATAATTTCCCGGAGTTCACATCCAGGGTGTGCCCGGCGTTATGCGAGTCAGCGTGTACCTGCGGGCTGAACGGCGATCCGGTGGCGACGAAGGAAAACGAATATGCCATTATTGAAAATGCGTATCGGGAGGGCTATGCGGCGGCAGATCCGCCTAAGGTGCGCACGGGAAAGACCATTGCCGTCGTGGGCAGCGGTCCTTCCGGACTTGCGGCGGCGGACCAGCTGAACAAGAGAGGGCATTTCGTCACGGTCTTTGAACGTGCCGACCGTATCGGCGGGCTGTTGATGTACGGCATTCCCAATATGAAGCTGGAGAAGCAGATTGTGGAACGGAAGCGGAAGGTTATGGAAGAAGAGGGAGTTATCTTTGTTACCGGAGTGGATGTAGGAAAGGTCAGGAAGGCTGATAAGCTGCTGAGGGAGTTTGACAGGGTAATCTTAGCCTGTGGGGCGTCTAATCCAAGGGACATCAAGGCACCGGGAAGGGACGCTGAAGGTATTTATTTTGCGGTGGACTTTTTAAAGACAAACACAAAGAGTCTGCTGGATTCCGATTTCACAGATAAGCAGTATGTGGATACAAAGGATAAGCATGTGGTCATCATCGGAGGCGGGGATACCGGAAACGATTGCGTGGGTACGGCAATCCGTCATGGAGCAAAAAGTGTGACTCAGATCGAGATGATGCCCAAAGCGCCGGACAAACGGGCGGATAACAACCCCTGGCCGGAATGGCCCAAGATCTGCAAGACGGACTATGGACAGGAGGAAGCCATTGCGGTTTACGGGCAGGATCCCCGGATCTACGAGGCAACGGTAAAGGAATTTATCAAGAATAAAAATGGCAGCCTTAAGGCCGTAAAAATCGTAAAGCATGCCTGGGAGAAGGATGAGGCTTCAGGACGCATGAGTATGAAGGAGATACCGGGCAGTGAGCAGGAGCTGCCGGCAGACATTGTATTGATTGCCGCAGGATTTCTGGGAACCCAGAGCTATGTGGCAGAGGCCTTTGGTGTGGAGCTGAATGAGCGGACCAACGTGAGGACAGAACCGGGCAGGTATCAGACCAGCAGGGAGAATGTGTTTGTTACGGGCGATATGCACAGAGGGCAGTCTCTGGTGGTATGGGCGATCAGAGAAGGCAGGGAAGTGGCCAGAGCCGTGGACGAAAGCCTGATGGGATATTCTAACTTGGTGGTGCAGTAAGAAGGCCCGGGCGGAAGAGCGCGGCAGTACATAAAATCTTACGATGGGAAGATTTGTGTATTGACGCGCTTTTAAGATACTTTGATTGATAAATTAATATTTTTTTTAAAATAGTATATTGCATTCTATAATAGCTTGTGATACTATGTATTTATAAAACAAAAGCAGTAACAAAAAATATCTATCAGGGAGGCGTAAGATTGAGAATATGGGAATCGGAACGGGTTGCGACCATGAGGACAGGATCGCCGGAGCGATACGCAGACAGGCGGAGCTTTTAAAAAAACAAGAGTGGTTACAGGAAATGGTCAGAGTACGAAAGAAAACCGAAAAACATTGGGGAAAGGAGGAACAGAATGAACACACAGTTCAAAAAAGGAGCGCTGGAGCTTTGCGTGCTGTCCCAGCTTACCAGGGGAGATAAGTACGGCTATGAGCTGACGGAGCGTATCTCCGTAGAAATGTCCATCGCCGGGGGCACGCTTTATCCGATTTTGCGGAAGCTGAAGGAGGATGATTATGTGACTACCTATCTGGTGGAGTCGGAGTCGGGACCGGCCAGAAAGTATTATAGGCTGACGGAAACGGGAAGGCAGTATCAGAGGAAGCTGCAGCAGGAGTGGGAAGAGTTTATCAAGGCAGTGAATGAGCTGCTCTGGAATTGATGCAGAGAAAAGGAGGAAACAATGACGAAATCAGAGTATATGGAAGCCCTGCAGAATAAGCTGGAGTGCTTTAACAGAGAGCTGCAGCAGGAAATTGTGGAGGATTACGAGCAGCATTTTGCGGAAGGCATCGCGGCAGGTAAAACAGAGGAAGAAATTATGGCGGAGCTGGGCAGCATTGAGGATATGATCAGAGAGCTTCCCGAAGAGGACATCGTACAGGATAATGTGGAGGATCAGACCCAGGAAAGGGCGGAAAACTCCATGCCGGAAGCAGGCAGGCAGAGCAATAGCTACCCGGGAGAATATCAGGCGGTGGTGATTGACGGGGAAATTGCCGATGTGTGTCTGGAACAGTCTGCAGACGGGCAGATTCATGCGGATTACAGCAGCAGCGATCCGGATTACTGTTATTATGAATATGAGGAAAACGGTATTCTTTACATGGGAGTAAAGCGGGATCAAAACAGCACCAGGACTGCAAAGAGAGCGGTAAAGTTTATGCTCTTCGGGAAAACGGTGAAGCTTGATCTTGACAGCTCCTTTGAGAAATCCTTTGAAAAGAGTTTCAGAAACGCATGGAACGGCGGCGGTGGCAGCGACGTCAAGCTGGAAGTCAAAATTCCGGCGGGAATCGGGCGGGTGGAGATAAAGACACGTAACGGCGACATTGGAGTGCAGGATGTGACGCCGGAGGAACTGGATCTGAAAACCAGCAGCGGGGACGTTTCAATTCAGCATGTGACAGTTGACAGGCTGCATCTGAATACCGCCAGCGGAGACGTTACGACAGAGCGGATCTGCAGCGGCAGCATGGATGTGCATGTGACCAGCGGGGATATGTCGCTGGACGATGCGGAGACGGGAATCTTCCGTTTCCAGGGAGCCAGTGGGGAACTTTCGGGAAACCGCCTGCGGGGGAACGAGGCGAATATAAGGTCGGGAAGCGGTGACGTGGAGCTTAACGGAGCCTTTGAGAGGTATAATATCGGCACGGGAAGCGGCGATATGGACCTCCGGGTTAAGGCCGGGGCGAAAGAGGTTCGGGTCAGCACGGGAAGCGGTGATGTAGAGCTGGATGTGACGGATGTGGAGAGTACGGAGGTAACAGTGGGTACCGGGAGCGGCGAAGCGGTGATCTACGGCTCTGACGGAGCAAGGTATCATGTCACCAGAGGCAGCAGCACCGTTGGCAGCGGAGACTGTAAGGTGCTGGTGACCACGGGAAGCGGAGATGCTCAGGTCAGACGCCGGGGATGAGGGCCTGCTGCAGATGTTCCGCCAGTCAGGGAATATGCAGGCTAAAGGTTAGTATTTTGGGGGGAACTGTACAGTAATGTGCAGTTCCCCCTCTTCATAGGCGGCATCTATGGATCCGCCCATGCGTTCGGTTAAAAGTCTGGCAATGGACAGGCCAAGACCGGTGGAGGCGTTTGAACTCTCCACGGTATAGAAGCGGTCAAAGAGCTTTTTCACAGTGACTGGTGTGAGAGCGGCAGCATGATTGGAAAAGGTAATTGCGCCGGCTTCAGTCAGAGTGACCTGCAGATCTCCATCGCTGTATTTAACGGCATTACTTAAAATATTGGCAAAGACACGTGACAGGGAGGAAGAATCCAGCAGCCGTATCACCGGAGTCTGAGGTATACAGATAACGGGTGTAATTCCACGCTGCTCCAAGTTACTCCAGGATGCTATAAGGCTGTCCTCCAGGATTCGATTTAAGGACAGTTTTTCGAGCTTTTCCTCCTGAACGGACAAAACGACGGAATAACGGAATAATTCCTCCGTCAGCTGCTTCATGGTGTCCAGCCGGTTCTGCAGGATGGCGAGATAGCGGGCGGATTTTTCGGCGGAGGAAGCCGGAAGAGCCTGACCGTTTCCAGTCACTCCGCCTCCTGACAGCTCCTTTTGCAGAAGCTCCAGGTAGCCGGACATGGCGGTAAGCGGCGTTCTTAAGTCATGGGAGATATTGGTGATGGCTTCCTTTAATTCTCTGTCGCCGTTTTCATATTTCAGCTGTCTGCTGCGGAGCCGGGACAGCTGCCGGTTCAGCTGCGCTGCCAGCCGGCGGATGTGCCGGTCTCCGGAGGATATTGTCACCAGGGCGTTCGTATGAACGCCCTGGATGGCAGTCAATTCCTCACTGATCTCCCGAATGCTCTTGTGAAGCAGGAAAAGCTTTAGTGTCAGGAATAAGGATAGGATTAACAGGAAAGAACATAAAAAATATATCATAATTTAATAATTCCTTATTTTAAATCCTTCTTGCGAAAGGCCAGTATACCGCCGGCCGTAGTAGCAGCAGTGACAAAGACAGCCAGAAGGCATGACTGCAGGGGGTGCTGGAGAGTGCCTGATGAGTTCAGCTGCATACCGATTCCCATGGGCAGGAGATCGCGGAGAAACTCATGAATCGTTCGCGCCGTTCCTCTTAAATAATGAGGATTCGGAACGGGCTCCTGAGGGAGTATACGGCCGTCCACGGTCATTTCATATTCGCCGGAGATCATTTCCGGGGCTTCCAGCCGTTGTACGATGATGACGGTTAAAAAGAGTAAGGCGAAAAAGCCCACGGTACAGAAGACGGAGGCCACAGGCTTGTTGGTGATCAGCATGGCGGCCAGGGTGAAGAGTCCTGACAGGGCGGCGATCATCAGGATTCCGCAGCCGTATCCTGCTATAAGAGCAGGGAGCGGGGTCTGGGGCAGACCAAACAGAGGAATGCCCACCGCAAAGGTGATT
Organism: uncultured Acetatifactor sp.; assembly: GCA_964486095.1. GTDB lineage: Bacteria > Bacillota > Clostridia > Lachnospirales > Lachnospiraceae > Acetatifactor. Next base: position 5,080 of record CAZAMX010000112.1, read on the forward strand.
AAAACAGAGGTAAGGGAGACAAAAAGAGAAGATACAAAGCAGACAACCAGGGATGAAAAATAAACGACGGTTCTGCTGTGGCCGCTTATAAGCTTGTTGCGTACAGTGCCGTCACTGTACTCTGTCCCCAGAAACAGGGCAGCAAAGATAGCGGTGAATACACCGATCAGCATAAAAATGCCATAAACATAGGCGTCCAGACTGGTTGTAAAGTAACCTAGCTTCATATCATGATAATTGGATGAGAGGGCACAAACGATAGCTCCGGGGCAGGCAATCATGCCCAGCCAAAAAGGTTTGCTTTTCCAGAGGCGGGCGAAGCCCGCAGCCAATAATTTATTCATGTTGAGTTCCTCCGATCAGATTTATATAGTAGCTTTCCAGTCCCTCTTCCCGCTCGTGGAGGTTGGAAATGACACAGCCATTTGCCGACAGAGCTTCCACCAGATCCGTGACGCTGATGGAACCGTAGATTTCTGCCTGGGTGTCTGATAATGTGCGGTATTCCAGTCCTAACGCATCCAGCGCCACACAGAGAGCCTGCATATCCGATACCGTGACACAAAGGCACTTACGGCAGGAGGCTTCCAGGTCCTCCGCGCTGATTTCCCGCAGGATGGTGCCGCGATCAATGAAGCCGTAGTGAGTAGCCAGCCGGGAAAGCTCGTCCAGAATATGACTGGAGATGAGAACAGTGATTCCCTTTTCGCGGTTCAGCTTTAAAATTAATTCCCTCATTTCTATGATACCCTCCGGATCCAGGCCGTTGACAGGCTCATCCAGCGCCAGAAAATCCGGGTTTCCCGCCAGAGCGACGGCAATTCCCAGCCGCTGCCGCATCCCTAAGGAAAAGTTGCCTGCCTTTTTCTTTCCGGTATCTTCCAGGCCCACCAGTTTAAGCAGCTCCGGAATGGTTTCAAAGGTAGGCAGCCCCAGAATGCGGTACTGCTCTTTTAAATTGTCCTCTGCACTCATGTCCAGATAGATGGAAGGAGTCTCCACTACGGCTCCCGTTCGTTTGCGGCTTTTACTGATTTCGGCGGAGGTATTGGAAATTCCAAACAGAGAGTATTCTCCCAAGGTGGGGAATTGAAGCCCGCAGATCAGGCGGATGAGTGTAGTTTTTCCTGCTCCGTTTTTTCCCACAAAACCGTATATGGCGCCTCTGGGGATGTGCATGTTGACGTTGTTTAAAACGGTGAGGCTGCCGTATTTTTTCTGCAGCCCTCTGGTTTCCAGTACATATTCCATAATGATCCTCCTTCGGTTTTTGTTCACGTCCTATGGTTCTTAAGTATAAGGCATAAGAGTTAAGAAACCGGTAAAGGAAAGCGTAAAGATTTTGTAAAGAATTATGTTCCAAGGTGCAGCCGGAAACCAATGCCCCAGACGGATTCCAGGGATTCCCGAAGCTCTGCCCCTTTCATTTTTTTCCGCAGATTGCTGACATGGATTTTCAGGGAGCTTTCCGTACAGTCGGGGGTATCCTGACTGATGTCCTCGAGAAGTGCGGACTTGGAGACCGGCCGTTCGGCATTTTGCATCAGCTTTTTTAAGATGGCGGCTTCCGTCCGGGTCAAATGGACGGACCCGGAGGGGGCGATCAGCTCTCGGGTTTCCGTGTCCAGAGACAGGCTGCCAAAGGTCATGACGGAGTCCGACATGACTGGTGAGACGGCTGTCCGGGGGCTGACGCTGTCAGCTTCGGAAGCTTCGGAGGCAGCGTGCCGGCGGGCATTGTGATCCTCTCGAAGACGCAGCTGAACGGCAATACGGGCAAGCAGTTCCCGCATTTCAAAGGGTTTGGTAATATAATCCACGGCTCCGTTTAACAGCAAATCTACCTTTTCATCAATCCCCACCTTTGCACTGACTACAATAACGGGCGTATTTTTAATGCGCGGCAAAAGTGCTTCTCCGGACAGACCCGGGAGCATCAGATCCAGCAGGATCAGGTCAGGCTGCTGCTTTTCCAGCTGGAGCAGGGCTTCTGTTCCGGAATAAGCGCGTAT
>CAZAMX010000113.1:0-7081 GCA_964486095.1 uncultured Acetatifactor sp.
GCACATGCCCGGATACATCTTTTTCCGCCTCCGGTACCGCCTTCCATATTTTGAGCTGCCTTCCTCTTAAGCCCGTATAGGCACTGGGCCAGGGCGTCAGCCCCCGGATCAGCCGGTCGATCCGGACTGCTGTCTGTGAAAAATCAATGGCTCCCATTTCCTTACTGATCAGAGGGGCATAGCAGCTTTGGCTGTGATCCTGCTTTTGGGGTTTTAAGTCTCCCTGCTCCAGCAGCGTCAGCGCTTCCACGATGGCCTCGCCTCCCAGCAGCGTCAGCCTGTCATGCAGGCTCTCAAAATCATCCTCCGGACCGATTTCGGTTTCTTTTTGATAGAGCATATCCCCCGTGTCAATCCCGGCATCCATCTGCATGATAGTGATACCCGTCTTTTCCTCTCCGTCAATGATGGCATGCTGGATGGGTGACGCGCCTCTGTACTTCGGCAAGAGCGACGCATGGATATTCAAACTGCCAAAGGGCGGCAGATCCAGAATCTCCTGCGACAGAATCTGGCCGTAAGCGGCAACAATAAAAATTTCCGCTCCTACGCTCCGTAATTCCTCCACGGCCTCCGGTGTTTTAATCCGTTTAGGCTGCAGAACCGGGATATGATACTTCACGGCACAGACCTTCACGGGGGAAGGAACCGGCTCCCTGCTTCTTCCCTTCGCCTTGTCCGGCTGCGTCACTACGGCAGCAATCTCATGCCCTGCTCCGACTAACGCCTCCAGTGCCCCTGCGGCAAAATCAGGAGTTCCCATAAAAACTATCTTCATATTTCCTCTTCATCCTCATCCACACTCTTTACGTCCTGAAGCTCCCCTTCCACCTTTTCCACATAAAGGTGACCGTCCAGATGATCCAGCTCATGACAGATCGCCCTGGCTAAAAGCTCCGTTCCCTCCAGTTCAAAGGGCTTCATATTCACATCCACAGCCACAGCCTTCACGTAGTTCGGCCTGGTGACCTGGCCCGACTTTCCGGGTACGCTTAGGCACCCCTCCTGACCGGTCTGCTCCCCGGATGTCTCCACAATCCGGGGATTAATCAGAATATGAGGGTCTTCCCCCGTAGTGTCAATGACCACAATCCTTTTTAATATGCCGACCTGCGGCGCCGCCAGTCCCACGCCGTTCGCCTCATACATGGTCTCCAGCATATCCTCGATCAATTCTCTGGTCCGGGGCGTTATCTCCGTTACCTCCTTACACCTTTTGGTAAGTACCTCATCCCCTATCTCACGTATGTTTCTGATAGCCACCTTAATTTCCCTGCCTTTCCTTATGTCTGAATGACTAAACCGCAAAGTCAAACTGCACCGTTTCTGTCCGAAGCTGCCTTGCGTTTATATTTTCCTCCAATAAATCCTTTATCTCTACCAGTTTATCATATTTTGACGATTTCACATAGAAAACAAATCTAAAAATATCATTAATTCTGCTGATGGCAGCAGGCGCCGGCCCGATCAGCCTTATACCGCCGCCGGAATCTCCGGCGTCTGCTCTTCCCCCGGCGCCCTGACCCGGCGTCATGCAAAACCGCCCCTTAACCGCCTCCGCCAGAGACGCCGCCAGTCCCCCGGCCCTTTCCTCGTCCCTGTCAAAAATCTGTACTGCCAGCATATGAGCTGCCGGAGGATAAGCCCCCAGCTCGCGGTACAGTATCTCTTCCCGGTAAAAGCCTTCATAATCCTGATTTGCCGCATAGGTCACCGCGTAATGCTCCGGCTGGTAGGTCTGGATCACCGCTTCCCCGGGAAGGCTTCCTCTGCCTGCCCTGCCCACCGCCTGCGTCAAAAGCTGGAAGGTTCTCTCTCCCGCCCGGTAATCCCCTGCGCTCAAAGACAGGTCCGCCGCCAGCACACCCACCAGCGTCACCCCCGGAAAATCATGTCCCTTCACGATCATCTGGGTGCCGATCAGCACATCCGCCTCCCTGTTGGCAAAAGCAGACAGAATCTCTTCGTAGCTGCCTTTTGTCTTCGTGGTATCTCCGTCCATCCGCAGGGTACGCACCCCCGGATACATACTTTTAAGCTTTTCCTCGATCTGCTGCGTTCCCGCCCGGAAGCCGCTGATATATTTTGATCCGCACTTTGGGCAAAGGCTGACACTCGGCTCGCTGTAGCCGCAGTAATGGCAGATCAGCATTCCGTTTTTATGCTCCGAAAGGGATACGTCGCAGTGAGGACATTTCATCACGTGGCCGCAGGACCTGCAGGAAATAAATCCCGCATAGCCCCGTCTGTTCAAAAAGAGGATGCTCTGCTCCTTTTTCTCCAGTCTGTCCGCCAAAAGCTCCTGCAGCTTCCTGCTGAAAATAGAACGGTTTCCCTCTTTTAATTCCCGGCGCAGATCCACCGTATACACGGCGGGCAGCTGTCCTCCCGTCAGTCTTTCCTTTAGCTCAAAGAGCCTGTACTCCCCTGTCTGCGCCCTGTAATATGCCTCCAGGGATGGTGTGGCCGACCCCAGCACCAGACTGGCTCCGTGCAGCCCTGCCACCTGGACTGCCGTCTCTCGGGCGTGATATTTGGGCGCCGATTCGCTCTTATAGCTGCTTTCATGCTCTTCGTCCATAATGATGACGCCAAGATTGGGAAACGGCGTAAACAGCGCGGATCTGGGACCGATAATCACATCAATTTCGCCGTTTTTCGCTCTCTCGCACTGGTCATATTTTTCCCCGGCAGACAGCGTGGAATTCATGACGCTGACTCTGTCCCCAAACCGTCTGTAAAAACGCAGCAGGGTCTGATAGGTCAGCGCAATCTCCGGAATCAACATGATAGCCTGCCTGCCCCGCTTTACCATCTCTTCAATGATTTTTAAATAAACCTCTGTCTTGCCGCTTCCCGTGATGCCATGGATCAGATAGGTTCCCGGCTTCCCTGCATCAAACTCTCTTATGACCTCTTCCGCGATATAATGCTGGTCAGAGCTTAAGACCGGCCCGGAAGCGCCTCCTGCGCCTCCGTCCGTTCCCTGTCCGGCTTCGAATATACCGTCTCCCGCATGAACGGGATTCCGCAGGCTTGTCTTTGTAATTACGCGCACCGCTCCCGCCTTTTCCAGGCTTTTCACCGTCTGGACAGACACCCCCAGCTTTCCTGTCACCCACTCATAGGGGATCCGCTCCTGCTCCGCCAGCTCCCGCAGCAGCCTTTCCTTTGCCACCTGCTTTTTCCGTATACTCTCCCCCAGCAGTGACAATATCTCTTCCCGGTCCATCACCCGCTGCAGCGTCCGCTGTTCCAGCTTTTTCACGGACTGTCTGGCCGGCAGTACCGTTTTCAAAGCCTGAATCATGGTGGAGCCGTAATTTTTCCGGATCCATCCGGCCAGGGCGATCATCTTATCCTCCACGCCCACACCCCTCGGCACGATGCCCAGAATATCCTTGGTCCGCGCCGGATCAAACTTGCACTTCTCCCCTATATGAATGACATACCCCTTCAGCTGTCGGTTGCCGTTTCCGAAAGGCACAGCCACGCACATTCCGATTTCCAAGGTCTCCCGCAGACGCTCCGGAACCCGGTATTGAAAGGGCTTATCCAGTTTTTCGTGCGAAACATCCACAATGATGTCTGCGTAAAGCTCTGCCACGTTTTCTTCCCCCGCATTTATCCGCAGATCAGATATGCTGCAGGCCGCCCTCCAGCAGTTCCCTGATCATCACTCTTTCGTCCATGGGATATTTTTTCCCTTGTATCTCCTGATAATCCTCATGGCCCTTGCCTGCCAGTACAATGATGTCTCCCTCTTCGGCGTGGGAAATGCAGTATGCAATGGCTTCCCGCCTGTCACAGATCTCCACATATGCCCCGTCTGTCCTGCCGATTCCCGTCTTAATGTCCTCGATTATGCTCTGGGGCTCTTCAAATCTTGGGTTGTCGGAGGTGATAACGGTAAGGTCCGCCAGCCTTCCGCTCACCTCTCCCATCTCAAACCTGCGCATTTTCGCCCGATTTCCTCCGCAGCCGAACAGACAGACCAGACGGTGGGGATTGTACTCCCGCAGCGTGCCAAGAAGACTCTCCAGCGCCATTGCGTTGTGGGCATAATCTATGAGAACAATAAACTTATCGGAAACCTCTACCTTTTCGATCCGCCCTTTCACCCTGGCTGCCAAAAGCGCTCTGCAGATCACGGATTCGTTGACCTGGAAATGGCGGCAGATGGAAATGGCGCAAAGTGCGTTATAAACGCTGAACTTTCCGGGCATGGGGACCTTCACGTCCAGCTCCATCAGCCCTTCCGTGCGGAAATCCACCCCCAGGGCGCCGGGCATATAAACCCGCCTGATTCCTGCGGCCCGAAGCATATTGCCCTCATTGAGGCCGTATGTTTCCAGCTCGCAGGTGTGCCCCTTGACAATGTTTTCCACATGGGCGTCGTCCCCGTTGACAATACCCACCCTGCACTGCCGAAAAAGCATGGCCTTGCACGCCATATATTCTTCAAAGCTGGCATGCTCTGCCGGTCCGATATGGTCCGCCTCCAGATTGGTGAAAATTCCATAGTCAAAGACAAACCCTGCCGTCCTGTGCAGCATCAGCGCCTGGGAGGATACCTCCATCACCACCGCTTCTATTCCGGCATCCACCATCTTGGCAAAGGTCTCCTGCAAAGAATAGGATTCCGGGGTGGTGTTGTCCGCAGGATACGCCTCGTCGCCGATAATGGTCTCGATCGTCCCGATCAGCCCGCATTTGATTCCCGCATTTTCCAGGATAGATCTCACCAGATAGGTAGTGGTGGTTTTTCCCTTGGTGCCGGTAATACCGATGGTTTTCAGCTTTTTTGCCGGATGGTCGAACCAGGCGGCGGACACAAAGGCCATGGCATATCTGGTATCCTTCACCCGCACCACGGTAACCTCCGGCCCTGCCGCTTCATCAAGCTCCTTTGAGACCAGAAGGGCTCCGGCCCCTTTTCCCACCATTTCCGCCGCAAACTTATGACCGTCAAAGTTAGCCCCTTCTATACAGATAAAAAGGCTGCCCTGCGCGATTTTATCCCTGCGGGAATCATTGACCACCTCCGTAACCTCCCGGTCCAGGCTGCCCTGTATGCACTCATATTCCAGTCCTTCCAGCAATTTCCTTAATTTCATTACCTTTGACCTGCCTTTCCTTTTTCTTTCCACACACTATCTTTATGCTTCCCAGAATCCATAATTGATTGATCCAAACCGTATATTTATAATCCATGATTCCCGCACCCTGCATGGTAAAGAAAAGTATGACCATTCCCGCGGAAAAAAGTACAGCCAGCGCCGGAAACAGCCAGGGCACCCTGCCGAATCCATTTCGGGAAAGCTCCCCGGACGAGCCTCTGCTGCTCTCTCCCTGCTTTTCCGTCACCTTAAGAACCGCCCCTGTAAACAGCAGCACCAAAGATGCCGCAAACCAGCCGCAGGCTGTCCGTACATAATATTTGGTAAGGATCGGTGTCTCGTTCCGCATAACCTCATAATTCCTGCCGGAACAGGAGTCATATGCCTCCCCTGCCAGCTGCAGCGGCAGGATCAACGGCGTCACCCCATACCCCAGCACGTCCCAGCCCATCTGTCTCACCACCATTGGATAATGTACCTGCCAGGCATACTTCACCATCTTTTTCATAATCGCCTCGGCTGCTTCCGGCGTCACCGCCTCTGCCAGCGCAGGCTTAAAATAGATCTCCATGTAATAAGGGTAATATGCACTCTGCCAGATCACGGATTCCGTCTCAAGGCCGATCTCATCCGGCCGCTCTCCCCAGTCTGCCCAGAGTGTAGGCCAGCAGACTCTCTTCACCAGCGGCCAGCACCAGCCCGATCTGCCGCCCTGAAAATCTTCCCGGCCTTTCTCCGCGCCCCACCCCGCAGCCGTAACCGCCAGGAAGCAAAACACAAGCAGCAGGCCTTTAACCGTAAGTTCCTTCCGTCGAAGCAGACCCGGCAGTTTCCATAAAAGCAGCAAAAAAGGGAGAACCGCTCCCGGCAGGCTGTACCCCGGCCAAAGCAGACATTGCAGGCCGAAGCAGACCAGCACCCCCGCCAGCGCTTTTGCGGGAAAAGCAGTGCCTTCCCCTTTTCCGGCCAGCTCACAAGTAAAGGAAAGCTTCAAGAGCTCCAGGGAACAAACAAAGGAATAAGGCAGCAGGGCCATATGGCACTGCATTGCCATGGGCAGCGTCATCAGCGCCAGGCTCCCCCAAAGGCATAGGCCCCTTCCCCCGGAACACAGCTTTTGCACCAGTCTACAGCCTGCATACAGGGCCGCCCCCAGCTGCAGCAGATAAACCAATGTATACGCCCATTTGGGCAAATGGTAAAAAAGGCAATACACCCCTGTGTCAACAGGCAGAAAATCCTGGATGCTCCCTAAATTTGCCCCCATCCACACAAGCCCCAGGCCGATCTGCAGGGTATATCCTATGAAAATTATATTTTTGACCACAAGGCCCGCCGACTCTGCCGCTTTTTTCATAAACCCTACTCTCTCAAATACTCTGCCATCTCAAGGGCCATCTTTTCCCTGCCCGCCTCGTTGGGGTGCATTCCGTCCTTGCTGTAGAGCTGCCAGTCTTCCCATTCCTCATGCGGAAAAAAGTCATGATATAAATCTATGACCTCAACCCCCAGCTCACGGGCAAGGGCAATCTCCGCATTCACATAATCCTCCAGGGGTCCGCCGCCAAAATCCTCGGTCTCACAGGTAACGCCTGCGGCCACATACCAGGTAAAGAGAGGGGTCACAAATATGATCCTGGCTCCGGGAGCCGTTCTCCTAAGCGAGTCCACTGCCGTCCGCAGGGCTCCCAGGTACGTATATTCATCATAGGGATCCTCCGGATTTTCTATGGGCACCCCCTGCTGATAATCATTAATCCCCTGCTGGATCACAAAGGTATCTGTCCCGGAAAAATTTAAGGTTTTCAGGCCGTCAATGACCTCCGCGAAATAATCCGTATTGATTTCCCGCACAACAGCGGACTGCTGCACTCCGAAATCCTCCGCCTCCACCGCCTTGAGTAAGGCCACCAGGGAAAACTCGACCCGGCTGTAGTCAAGATGCCTGTCTTGCTCTCCCC
>CAZAMX010000114.1:0-6983 GCA_964486095.1 uncultured Acetatifactor sp.
ATACTGCAGAGGGGATTCGTCCTTTAAAACCACGCAGATCAGCCGCATGCCGTCCTTTTCCGCGCAGGATACAAGGCAGTATCTGGCGGAGCTGGTGTATCCGGTCTTACAGCCGATCAGATTTTCGTAGGCATATGTACCTCCGGGAATAAGCTGCATGTTATTATTTTCCAGTTTTGTTTCCGGAATGGTCTCCGAAGCCGGTATTTCCAGCCGTCTTGTCATGGTAATTTTACACAGCATTTCATTTGCAAAAAAAGCGCGACCGATCATTGCCAGATCATAGGCGGTGGTGTAATGATTTTCGTCAGGGAGACCGTTGGGATTTACAAAATTTGAGTTCAGACAGCCCAGCTCCTTTGCCCGCTCATTCATCATGCCGGCGAAGACGCTCCAGTCGGTAGTATTTGTGATATGCTCTGCCACGGCAAAGGAGACCTCATTGGCGGAACGAATCAGGATTGCGTTCAGGCACTGCTCCATGTTCAGCTCCTGTCCTACATCCATGGCAATGTGGTTGCTGTCCCGCGGGGTATCAAAGACAGCGTCATGGGAAAAGGTGACTATTTCGTCCAGAGAGCATTGCTCCGTGGCAATCAGGGTAGTCAGGATTTTGGTAGTACTGGCAGGATATTCTCGTTGGTGAATATTTTTGGAATATAATATGGTTCCGGTATCCACTTCCATAAGAATGGCAGATTCTGCAGTGACAACAGGGCCTGTAGGCCAGTTTGGCACCTCGTTGGACTGGACCGCCATGGCGCGCTGGGCGGCTATGCGGTCCTCCATGGTCATGGTATCCGCGCGAGCGGTGATTCCCTGAGAAAGGAACAGGCTACAGGCACAGGAAAGGGCGGTTAAAAAGGAAGCATATCGTTTTTTCTTTCTATTTATCTTAAAATGTGTCATAATAACTATGCCTTTCTGTAAACTGCGTGTGAAAGTTTATTTCCGCAAGGGTATTATAACAAAGATAATCCCCCTTTGCCAGATAAGTTTCATTTTTAAGAATTTTTAATATTTGTATCATGAAAGGATTCAACACAGCAGGAGGTTATTATGGGAGTTTCAGCAGGATTCATGGTGCCCCATCCGCCGCTCATCATACCCGATGTGGGCGGAGGTGAAGAAAAGAAGATTCAGAAAACAATTGACGCATACCAAAAGGCTGCGGAGATCATCGGCCGTCTGCAGCCGGAGACAATCGTACTCTTTTCCCCGCATCAGACCATGTATGCGGACTATTTTCACATATCGCCGGGGCAGGAGGCAAGAGGGGACTTTGGGCAGTTCCGTGCCGGGCAGATCTCTCTGGAAATTTCTTACGATACGGAATTTGTCCGTAAGCTGTGTGAAGCCGCGGAGGCGGCCGGCATAGCGGCGGGTACGCTGGGAGAGCGGGATAAAAAGCTGGATCATGGCACCATGGTACCCTTGTACTTTGTGAATCGGTACTGGACGAAATACCGCCTGGTGAGAATCGGCCTGTCAGGTTTATCCCTGGCGGCACACTATCGGCTGGGACAGTGCATCAGGGAGGCGGCGCAGACTCTTGGGCGCAATACGGTGCTGATTGCCAGCGGTGATTTGTCCCATAAGCTGAAAGAGGACGGGCCTTACGGATACCAAAAGGAGGGGCCCGAATATGACGCGAGGATTATGGATGTGATGGGCAGGGGCGCTTTTGGGGAACTATTGGAGTTTTCGGAGGACTTCTGCGAGAAAGCCGCAGAATGCGGACATCGCTCCTTTACTATCCTGGCCGGCGCCTTTGACCGAACTGCCGTGGAGGCAGAGCGGCTTTCCTATGAGGGACCTTTTGGGGTGGGGTATGGCGTTTGTACTTATCGGCCCTGCGGCCATGACGAAACACGGAATTTTCTGGAGCAGTACGAGCAAAAGGAACGACAGCGGTTTCTTGCTCTGCAGGAAAAGGAAGACCCGTACGTCAGGCTGGCAAGATATACCATTGAAACGTTTGTGGAGACAGGCAGGCTTCCTGAGATACCCCGCGAGTTACCGGAGGAATTATATCAAAGCAGAGCCGGCGCCTTTGTGTCCTTAAAGGAGGACGGAAAGCTCAGAGGCTGTATCGGCACCATTCAGGCGGTTCGAGGCTCGTTGGCGGAAGAAATTATGTACAATGCCGTCAGCGCCTGTGCGGAGGATCCCAGATTCTCTCCCGTGGAGGCCCGGGAGGTGGAGCGGCTGACGATCAGTGTTGACGTGCTGGGTGAGACGGAGAAAATTTCTTCGCCGGAGGAACTGGATACAAAGCGGTACGGAGTCATTGTGACAAAAGGCGCCAGGCGGGGGCTGCTGCTGCCGAATCTGGAGGGTGTGGACACCGTAGAGCAGCAGATTGCCATTGCAAAGCAGAAGGCGGGAATCAAGGCCCACGAGAGCGTGGAACTGGAACGGTTCGAGGTAATACGGCATTATTAAAGACGGGAGTTTATGCTGCGATGAAAACAATTTGCCAGGTATGTATACACCACTGTGCGCTGGAGCCGGGGCAGACAGGTCTGTGCGGAGCCAGAAAAAATGAAGGCGGGAAAATTGTCTGCGAAAACTATGGCCGGATTACTTCCATAGCCCTGGACCCCATCGAGAAAAAGCCGTTACATGACTTCCATCCCGGAAGCATGATCTTATCTGTGGGCAGCTATGGCTGTAACCTGAGATGCCCCTTTTGCCAGAATTATGAGATTTCCATGGCGGACAGTGGAGCCTTCGAGGGGGAATCTGTTTCTCCCCGGCAGCTTGCGGACGCGGCGCTGACTTGGAAGGAACAGAAAAGGGCGGGAAATATCGGCGTAGCCTATACCTATAATGAACCCCTGGTGGGCTGGGAGTTTGTCCGGGATACGGCGCGGCTGGTCCGGGAATACGGCATGGAGAATGTCCTGGTGACGAACGGCACTGCTTCACCGGAGGTGCTGGAAGAGCTGCTGCCCTGGATAGACGCCATGAACATTGATCTGAAGGGTTTTCGGGAAGAGTATTACCGGAAGCTTGGCGGAGATCTGGAAACGGTGAAAGCTTTTATTGTCAGAGCTGCGGAAAGCTGTCATGTGGAGCTGACTACGCTGATTGTGCCCGGGGAAAATGATTCCACGGAGGACATGGAGGTTCAGGCAAAGTGGATTGCCGGTATCCATCCGGAAATTCCCCTCCATATCACCCGTTTTTTTCCGCGTTACCATATGCTGGACAAAGAAGCTACGGATGTGGAGCAGCTGTACCGTCTTGCCCGGACAGCCGGGAGGTATCTAAAAAAGGTGTATGTAGGGAATGTGTAAGACGGATTTTCGGCTCTTTCCTTTTTGGCGCTTATAAGGTATAATTTTCCTGTGGAAAGATACCCTTATGTTCGGAGGAAGGTTATGAGACTGAAAAATATTACAGGCTCCAGGGAGGTCGTTGCCGGGAGCCCTTATGTTGTGCAGGAAGCCGTACAGCAGTCCTGCCCGGGAACATGGAAGCAAATCTTTGGCAATGAGCAGCCGATTTTTATTGAAATCGGTCTGGGAAAAGGAAAGGAAATACATCCTATGGCTAAGGAGCATCCCGGCATAAATTATGTGGGGATTGAAAAATATTCCAGCGTTCTTTTAAGAGCGATTCAGAAGATGGAGCAGGACGAGCTGCCAAATTTGAAATTCTTACGTATGGACGCGGAAAATATAGACAAGGTTTTCGGGCACGGGGAGGTTGACCGCATTTATTTAAATTTTTCCGATCCCTGGCCCAAGGACAGACATGCCAAAAGGAGACTTCCTTCCAGGGAGTTTCTTGCGCGTTATGCACGTATTCTAAAGCAGGGCGGCAGTCTGGAATTTAAAACCGATAACAGAGCGCTATTTGATTTTGCGGTGGAGGAAATTGGACCCGCCGGCTGGAAGGCGGAGGTAATCACCTATGACCTGCATGGAGATCCGGATCTGATGGAAGGAAATGTGATGACGGAGTATGAAGAGAAATTTTCCGCTTTGGGAAATCCCATATGCAAATATATTATAACCGTGTAACCAAAGTGTAATTTGCCGCAGCCGGCGTGCCCGGCAGGCGGGAAACGCGGACAATACAGGACGGCGGCAATGCAGGCAGCGTGACCTGCTGACAAAAACAGGATGGCAGACGGACAGAGGAAACATGGACGGAAGCAGTAAGGCACGGGCCGGCGGATAAATGGAGGATGAGATGGAAAACGGAGAAAAAAAGGAAAAAAAAAGCGAGTTAAAAAGGGCGGCGGTGGTCTATGAAGGAAAGAGATGCCTGTTCAGCATTTTGGGCGCGTTTCTTTATGCGGTGGGGATCAATCTGTTTATGGTGCCATCGGGGCTGTATACAGGCGGACTGATGGGAATCTGTCAGGTGATCCGTACACTGCTGGCGGAGCTGTTTCACCTGAATTTTAATAACTTTGACATAGCCGGTATCATCTATTACATTATGAACATTCCCATTTTTATTGTGGCCTTTGCCAGAATCGGACGGGCCTTTTTCGCAAAGACGTTGCTGGCCGTGTCGGCAATGACATTGTTTATGTCCGTTATTCCTGTGGGTGCTGTGGTGGAGGATGTGATGGCCTCCTGCGTGGTGGGTGGAATTATCTCCGGCGCAGGCGTGGGAATTATGCTCCGCATGGGTTCTTCCGGAGGCGGCATGGACGTGATCGGGGTGCTGCTGACCAAGTGGAAGAGGGATTTCAGCGTGGGAAAGGTAAGCCTGCTGGTGAATCTTGCGCTGTATGGTACCTGCCTTTTCCTGTTTGACGTGGATGTGGTGCTTTATTCCGTTATTTATGCCGCGGTCTATTCCGTTGCCATGGACCGGATGCACACTCAGAATATTAATGTGGAGGTCAATGTGATTACCAAGGCGGACACCACAGCTCTGGAGAAGGAGGTCTTTAACGAGGTGGGAAGGGGGATCACAAAGTGGTCCGCTCTGGGGGCATATACCTATGACCGCTCCCATGTTCTGTATATCCTGCTTTCCAAGTATGAGGTAAACCGGCTGAAGAGCATTATCCACAAGCATGACCCCAACGCGTTTATTGTGGTAAACGAAGGGGTCAGCGTGGACGGGAATTATCTAAAGAAGCTGTAAAAGCTATTGCTTATCCTGCAGGGCCGCGGCCACGAAGCCTTTGAAAAGGGGATGGGGCCTGTTGGGACGGGATTTTAGTTCCGGATGCCCCTGGGTTGCCACATAGAAGGGATATTCTGTTATTTCACACATTTCCACAATGCGTCCGTCAGGGGAGGTGCCGGATAAGCGCAGGCCCTTTTCCGTCAGGGCAGCCCGGTAATCGTTGTTTACTTCATAGCGGTGGCGGTGCCTCTCATAGATTGTTTCCTCGCCGTAAAGTTCAAAGGCTTTGGAATTCTTATCCAGCACGCAGGGATATGCTCCCAGGCGCAGAGTGCCGCCGATGTCCTCCACGCCGTTCTGGTCCGGCAGCAGCGCGATTACGGGGTGGGTGGTGTTAGGGTCAAGCTCGATGCTATGGGCATCGTTATAGCCCAGTACATTTCTGGCATATTCCACAATGGTAAGCTGCATGCCCAGGCACAGGCCCAGCAGGGGCTTTTTATGAGTGCGGGCATAGTGGATGGCCAGAATTTTACCCTCAATGCCCCTTGAGCCGAAGCCGCCGGGGATCAGGATGCCGTTCACGTCTGACAGGAGTTCGTCCACATTTTCGGGTGTCACCGTCTCGGAGTCGATCCACTTGATATGGACGGTGGTCCGGTTGCCGATGCCGCCGTGCTTTAAGGCCTCCACCACACTGATATAAGCGTCATGCAGCGCCACGTATTTTCCCACTAAAGCAATCCGCACCTCGTTCACGGGGTGCTTTAAATCGTCCACCATTTTTTCCCAGTCTTTTAAATCCGGTTCAGGACAGTCCAGATGCAGACAATCGCAGACCGCCTGGGCAAGACGTTCTTTTTCCATGGCCAGAGGCGCTTCGTAAAGATATTCCACATCCAGATTCTGCAGCACCCTGCTGCTGGGCACATTGCAGAAAAGCGCTATTTTATCCTTGATGCCCTGATCCAAAGGATGCTCGCTGCGGCAGACAATGATGTCCGGCTGGATCCCCATTCCCTGCAGATCCTTCACACTGGCCTGGGTGGGCTTGGTCTTCAGCTCCTGGGAGGCGTTCAGATAAGGGATCAGGGTAACATGAATTAAGATGGCGTTTTCGTGCCCTACATCGTGCTGGAACTGGCGGATAGACTCCAGGAAGGGCTGGCTTTCAATGTCGCCTACCGTTCCGCCCACCTCGATGATGGCAATACGAGTGTCGGGATCGGTAAAATTGCGGTAAAACCTGCTTTTGATTTCGTTTGTGATGTGGGGAATGACCTGTACGGTGCCGCCGCCGTAATCACCCCGGCGTTCCTTTTGCAATACGGACCAGTATACTTTCCCGGTGGTAACATTGGAATTTTTATCAAGGCTCTCGTCGATAAATCGTTCGTAATGTCCCAGATCCAAATCCGTTTCCGCGCCGTCGTCTGTGACAAATACCTCCCCGTGCTGGATGGGATTCATGGTGCCCGGATCAATATTGATGTACGGATCAAATTTCTGCATGGTTACCTTAAAGCCCCTGGCTTTCAGCAGCCGTCCCAAGGATGCCGCGGTGATTCCCTTTCCCAGGCCGGACACCACGCCGCCGGTTACAAAAACATATTTTACTGCCATAGCTTCCTCTTTTCTGCATTGCCCATAAATAATGCCTGTGCCGGGCAGTGCGGGGGCACAGGCAGCTTTGCCTATCTTAGTATCGTTTTTTTGTGGTCTGGACGGGCTCGCTTGTGAGATCCACGCCCAGCTTTTTGTATATTTTGATGTCCACCTCGGAAAGCATCACCGAGGTATGTACCTGACATCCTTTTAAATTGGGTAGCTGCTCCAGGGCCCGTCTGGCGGTGGGGTCTGTCGCGGCGGCAAGCGAGAGAGCT
>CAZAMX010000115.1:0-6923 GCA_964486095.1 uncultured Acetatifactor sp.
AACGCCGGTTTTGCGTTCTTCGGTGTGAAGCCTTAGAATTTCTTTGTCTGCATTTTTGCAGACTTAGAAATTCTCTTCACACTAGACGCCGGTTTCCAAAATCAGCCTGTCATAGATCTCCGTCAACGTCTGAATCATTTTAGAGGCCAGATTGTAACCGTTCTGGAATTTTACAAGGTCAACCGCCTCTTCATCCTCATCCACGCCCGAAATAGACATTCTCTGAGTGTCAATGGTTCCTGCTATATCCTTAAAGCTCTGACTGAAGGTGTTGGCACGCTGAGCATTTAAAGCCACGTCAGAAAGCACACACTGCAGAAATTCCGATGCGCTGCAGCCTCTGAAACTCATTTTTTCCTTGTCGGTAGCCAGATTCTTTAAATCGTTCAGCAGATCATTCTGCTCCACGCCATCGCCTTTGTCATACCGGTTGGCAAGGCGGCTGGGATCCAGCTCCATGGCGGCAAGAATGGAAAAATTCATGGCTGTCAGCTGATAATAGCTGTCATCACCCACATTGACGGTAAATTTCACCGTCTTGAAAGCATCTTCCAGTATCGTTTCCTCATCAGCTGTAATCGGGGGATTTGCAGCAGCATTTTCTGCCCGGATCTCGTCCCTTCTTGCATTCACCAGCTTTTCCACCATATCCAGAGCCTTTACGGACACCCCGTTCTTTTTGGCAATTTCCGCTTTTACCTGATCCAGAGCTGCCTTCCCCTCATCGGTCCCCTTTAAGATCTCTTCCTTAGCCTTCTCAACAGCTGCGTCCCATTCACCCTTATCCTTAAGATCCTTTTCCGCCTGAGCGAGAGCATCTGCCTTGTATTTCGCCTCTACCTCGGCTTTTGCCTCCTTATCGGCAGCCTCTTCAATTTTATCTTTTTCGTCCTGTGTCAGTTCCACCTTGGTCTTCGGAGGGGTACCGGTACCGTTTCTGAATTCGTTTTCAATTTCTTCTCTGGCTTTTTTCTCTGCGTCCGCCTGACTCAGCGAAGTATCAGCTGCTCTCAGTGCTGCCGCTCTGGTCTTAATCTCCTCCTGCACCGCCGGAGCAGACATTGCCAGATCAATTTTTTCTTTCAGCTTTGCCTCGGTTTTTGCCGTCACTTTTGTCTGCTTTGCAGCATCCACCGCGGTCTGAAACGCCGGATCCGCAATTGCAGCCTCATAGATGGACTTTGCCGCCGCTTCCAGCACCATGGTTTCCGGGGCCTGCGCATAAGCCTCCTGCAGAAGCTTATGCCCTTGCAGAAACAGATCATATCTGTTTCCGTCGGGGAATTCATACTGGTCGTCATCCGTCGCCAGGTTTCCGGTAAACATCTTGATTCCCTGCTCGCCATTGGAATCATAGCCGGAAGTTACTATATCATTAAACTTCTGGGCAAAGGTCCTGACCCATTCGTTCATCTGACTCATATAATAAGGAACGCCCTGATAATTTATGCTTGCTCCGATGGAAGCCGCCTTACCTTCCCGGTCATTGGTCACTCGGCGTGGATTCTTATCTTCGCCGGAAAGGGTAAAGGTATAGTTGTACACCTCTTTTCCATTTTCATCAAGCTCCACATTATAGCTCCAGGACTCATAATAGAACTCCTGATTGCCCAGATTGATAATGCCGCCGTAATTGGACAAATTACATTTGTTCATATCCTGCAGATAAGCCTTACCCACCTGAATAGTTACGGTGTCGTTACCGTCCTTGTCGGTTCCCACTTCCGTTATCGTACCGGTAAAGCCCTCGCCGTTATTACCGTCGCGCATCTCCACAAGGCCCTTCAGCGCCCCGCCCATAGCGGCATTATAAAGACTGAATTTTTGTCCGTCCTCCCAGTAAACATCATACAAACCGTCAATGTCCGTCTGGTTGATCTTTTCATGCTTTTGCCTGGCAACACATTCCAGACCGTTGTACTCGCTGCCGTCCACTAAAGTCTGGCCGCCTGCGATCCGGATAATGCAGCGATTCGCCCCCGTAACCCTGTCAGGATTATTGGTATCCTTGATGGGAATTTCCTGTACGTCCACATCCACGATTTCGGAAAGCTGATCCAGCAGCAGCGTCCTTCTGTCCCGCAGCTCATTAGCCTTGGTCCCGGAAAGCTCAATGGTATTGATCTGCTTATTCAGGTTGGCGATCTCTCCCGCCAGGGAATTGATTTCATCCACCTTCAGCTTAATCTCCTGGTTCACGTCCTTCTGCAGCTTTTCCAGATTGCCTGCCACGCCGTTAAAGTACTCTGTCAGCGCCGCCGCATAACCCATAAACTGTGTCTTTGTGGTCGGATCGTCAGGATTCTTTAAAAGCTCCTGCATCCCCGTAATCATAAACTGGTCGAAAACCGTCTTAAATCCCGCATTCTTGCCGTTATCGTCAAAGTAGTTCTCGATCTGCTGCATATAATACTCTTTTTGGCCGTACTCGCCCACCCGGGCGTTATTATCCCAGTATCTTCCGTCATAAAATTCATCCCGCACCCGCTCGATGGCCAGTGTTTCCACGCCGGCGCCGGCACAGCCGTATGTCTGGAAAACCCTCAGAGCATTTGCGGCCTGCTGGGTAGTCTTCTGCCTGCTGTAGCCTTCCGTCTGCACATTGGCGATATTGTTGGCAGTGGTATTCATAGCCGCATTATTGGCCAGCAGCCCCGTATATGCAATATTCAAACCGAAAAATTGTGAAGGCATTGTTTCTCTCTCCTATATTTTCGCATTTTCAAACATGCCGCCAACGGCGGCACAAACAATTTATGAGAAGAATGCCAGCCCTTGGCATTCTTCAGTGTGAGATTTAGAATTTCTTAGACGACGTTCTTTGGCGTCTTAGAAATTCTTCTCACACTTTACATCCCTAACGTATTGATAATATGCTCCAGCATCTCACTGACCACATTAATATACCGGCTAGCAGCGTTGTACGCGTTCTGGAACTTAATCATATTGGACAGCTCTTCGTCCGAAGACACACCCACCACCTGCTGTCTGGCACTTTCAACGGCTTCTACCGTAGTCTCCTGATTCGTATAAATGCTGCGGGAAACCTTGCCGGAATTTCCGATCTGGGTAACCAGGTCCGTATAATAATCCACAAAGGTAGTCGTCTTCTTTACATTCGGGTTCAGGGTATAAACTTCTTCCGTAAAGGCATCCTTCAAAGCCTCCGCCGTCTTGATGTCCTCCGATCCGTCCGCAAGCCTGAATCCCAGCATAGCCGGCTCCTGCATCAAATCCTGATTGATCCGCAGGTTGCTGATCGTGTACAGGGAATCCGTCCCCGGTCCGGCCTCTTCCTCATAGAGCCAGAAGTCAACATTCTCCGTTTTGGTTTCTGTCTGCTGGTTGCCGTCTGCATCCGTATAGGTATAATCGTAGGTCACCGTGCCGCTGACCTTGCGGTACCCTGCCGTGGTAATTTTTTCAAAAAGCTGGAGGGGACTGCCGTCCCTCGCCCTTAAATATCCGCCCGGCTCGTCGATCCAGAACTTTGTGCCCTCCGGAAGCGTGCCCTCCGCGGATGTGACTCCCGTTACCTTGCGCGTAGCCTCCACCGAATCCTTGCCTGCCGGCGTATAGGATACCCCGCTCTGACTGCCGCCCACGGTCTGCGCGCCTGCCGCGTCCGCCAGAATACCGTTCACCTTGGTCACGATATTATGAATCAGCTGATCAAACTCCGCCTCAACATTCATCAGTATGGACTGAGAGATTTCATTATTATAGTATTTCATCCCGTTGCTTTCGCAGTTTTTAAAATACTCTTCCTCGTCGTCCAGCTTTAACGCATCCAGCTTATTCTGATTACAGATATTTACATCCATATCCGTATAATTTGCACGATGGTCACCTCTGGCCAAAAGCATGGATTTCAAACCGCCAATATCCGTGTTCAGGTCCGATGAAATTTCCCGGCTCAGATCAAAGACCTCCGCGCCGTCAATGTTATATTCTCTGGTACCGTCATCCAGAATGCGATAGCTGGCATTCAGCGGCCAGAAGGGCGTATAAAAACCGGTAGACGGATCCACATCCAGGGCGATCTCATAACAGCTCTCGCCCTTTACAAAATCCACGCCCTCTATCTGAACGGAAACGGCTCCGTACAAATCCTCTTTAAAAGACATGCTGGTCATCTCGGCCAGCTCATCCAGCAGCTGATCCCTGGCATCCCGCAGGTCGTTAGCCTGTTCGATCCCGCCTGCCTCGATCGCCCTGATCCTTTCATTCAATTCAACAATCTGCTTTCCGTATCTGTTGATTTTTTCTACCTGATTGCGGATCTGCGTATTCAGATTGTCCTGATAAGAGGCAAGCCCCTCGTAAACGGCAGACGCGCGCTCCACAAGCTCAGACGCTTTCTGCACCAACAGCCCCTGAGTCACAGAGCTTGCGGGGTCCTTCGCCAGCTCCTGTATGGATGTCCAAAAGTCTTCAATCGTGGTCTGAAAAGCCTCGCCGTTCATCTCTCCCAGCTGGCTTTCCACCTCTTCAAAGACCTCGGTGGACACTTCATAAAACATACTGCGTCCCGATTCCTTGCGGTATGTTTTATCCAAAAAATAATCTCTGATATGTTTTACCCTGGAATATTCGACACCCAGACCTGTCTGCTTATTGTTCACAGCCTTGGGATTCACCGCAAGCGTGACATAGCTTTTGGCGGACAGCTGTACCTGCTGCCTTGTATAACCCACAGTGTCTATATTAGAAAGATTATGCGCTGTAGTATTCAGCGCATTTTGACTGTTCTGTAATCCGGATGCTCCTACATATAAATTACCCATTAATGGCATAAATATCACCTCTGTTACTGTTTGGCATCGAACTTCCCGCTGACGACACCCATGGTATCTCCGGCGTTATATGCGTTTCTGGTATAGTTTGCCGTCTCCGGCGCCGCTTTGGAAGCCTGCAGCAGACTCATCTCAAACTCCACCATTTCCAGCGCATTTGCCAACAGTTCTCTGTTTTGTTCATTGGTCCGTCGCAATTCACGCACTGCGCGCTGCAGTCTGTCGTGGGCTGCCGCCAGCTTCTGCTGTTCCGCCGGCCTGGCCGCCATCATCTCGATCAGATTTGCAAGCTTTAAAGTTGCAACATCCTTGTTTAACACATTGGCGATATCCGCAGTGACCTCAACTCTCTTTTTTTCCAGATGGTTGATCCTGCCTACCGATTCCTGTTCATCATCCGTGATTTTTTGTAATTCGGCCAGATCACCGCTGACGATGATTGGCGTCTTTTTCTGAGACAGGCTCAGAAGTCCCTCGTATTCCTTGCTCTCCTGTTCAAGTACCTCTATCAGGTTCTCCATTAAACTGGCCACGGGACTTCCTACCTCATTTCCTCATACTTTTTGATCAGTTTCTCTGCAAAAGCCGCATTATCTACGCTGTATGTTCCGTTCTGTACCTGAGCCTTGATGGGAGCGGTAAGCTCTTCTCTGACGTCAGGACAGCCCGCCAGCGCTGCCTTAGCCGTCTGAATCTCTTTTCCGAAACTGCTGATCTGCACCTGATCCATATGAGTGGTGCTGCTTGTCTTTTGTGTCTGGCTTACCTTCTTGCTCTGATAAACCTGCTGTACCTGAGTATATGCTTCTATACGCATCGGGGTTTCCTCCTCTTGCTGATTTCTATAATAATTATCGGCAGAGCAGAAAAATACTTTAGCCTAAACTTACATAATTTCCTTGATACTCTTTTCCAGCAGTCTTCGCGCTATCATAACCTGATGGCCGCAGCCCCTGCATTTAATTCTGAAATCCGCTCCTGTCCGAAGCACCTCCCACTCTCTGCTGCCGCAGGGATGCTGTTTTTTTAATTTCAATATATCTCCCACATTGATCTCCATAACCAGCCTCTGTCTTTCTTTGACTTCATATTATAACAACCGCTCAGATCCCCCCACTCCAAATTTGTCAAACATGCCTGAGCGCTCTACCCAACTCTAAATCATTATATATTTCCAACCAGAAAATCCTTCAATACCCCTAAAAATTCCCGAAGCAGATTGTTAGGCAGCATCCAGACAACGGAATCTGCCGCCAGCCCCTCGGCCTGATACCCCAGCTTTTCGGCAATCTTCACCGCACGGAATACGTGAAAATTATTAGTCACAATCACTGTCCTGCTGTTCCTGCTGTCAAAAAGCCCGGCGCTGAAGGCAAGATTCTCCCGGGTATTGGTGGACCTGTCCTCCGTCAGAATCCGTTCTCCGGCAATGCCTGCATCTATCAGATACTGCCACATTCCCGCCGCTTCCGTCATCATTTCATCATTCCCCTGCCCGCCGGAAACAATCACCAGCGTATTCGGATTTTCCTTCAGGTATTCCACCGCCTTGTCAAGCCTTCTGCGCAGCACCTCGCTGGGGCCGCTTGCCTTCCACTGAGCGCCCAACACAATCAAATAATCTGCCCCCGGCCCGGCATTGCCGCCAAAGCGGGAGAGAATCAGGCCCTCCACTGTCGCAAACAGAATCAGTCCGGCGCAAAATCCGGCCGTCACAACAACCTTAAACCATTTCGGCAGCGAATCCACAAAATCTCTGCGGCTCAAAATAATGCCAACCAGCAGGAAAAATGCACCGATTGCTCCCCAAATCAGAAAAAATCTTGTTCCAAATCCGTTCAGGGCAATGGCAATGCAATACAAAATACAAAGCATCCCCAGGGCACAAAAAACAAAAGTCCCGACAGGCATGTGCTTTCTCCCCTTCCCGCGTTCCTCAAGGTAAATGACTCTTTTGCTCTTATCAAAAGGAATTAACTTATCTTCTGCTTTTTTCATCATGCGCTTATTTTACCATAAACCACGCCCCTGCCTCAATAGCTGCGGGACAGTGTTTTCTTAAGATTTTCTGACTTTTTTCCAACATTATTTATAAAGTATGGTATAATAACCGTAAATGCAAAGCAT
>CAZAMX010000116.1:0-6918 GCA_964486095.1 uncultured Acetatifactor sp.
ATTTTGTAACTATTCCGGCACACAAATTTTTGCATATAAAAAATTATGAGAGTATAGGATATATGGATTTCTGGCAAAAGCAGAGTCTCATTCCGGGTCAGGACTGCGAGACCGTCTGCGGTCTGCTTGACAGTATTAAGGGTAAGCTGGACGATATGGGAGGCGATGACGCAAACAGCGGAAGCGGCCAGATTATGGCGTATATCAATGAGCCTGCCGGCAGGATCTGCAGCTGGGGGATTCCCCTTGCGGAATGCTACGGGGTGCGGCTGCCCGCGGACTATGCGGGGGAGGTGCCTTCGCAGATGCTTTTGCTCGACGTTCCGGAAGGAGAGTATATTGTCTTTGAACACGGTCCTTTTGATTATAATACCGAAAATTGCGGTGTGGAAGAAAAGATCGAGACAGCCATGAAGGAATTTGACTATTCCGAAACCGGCTATTGTCTGGACACCACGCCCGGCAGAGTGTTTTACTTTTACCATGACCCTGAGCGGTACTGGAAATATGTCCGGCCGGTGAAACGGCAGGGCTGAGCAATGATTTTTCATTGACGCAGAGAAAGCTTTGTGTATAATAATAGTATGTACTGCAACAATCCGGCAGCTTGCCGGATTGTTGTCGTATTACGGGCCGGATAGCTTTCATGAGGTAATGCAAGTATATGTAGCGGAAGATGTGTGTGAAGCTGCGGGGTTAACATGGGGAATCTCGACCGTCTCTTTGGCGGCAGGGAAGAGCTGTTTGACGTTTTGGGGGGGCGTTTGCGGACTGATCCTATTTGCGGCTGTGACGCAGGAAGGGAGAAAAGCGATGTACAGAATGATAACCAATGGAGTGATGGCAGTTGCCATAGTAATAGGGATATTAATGCTGATTGTACCGAAGAAAATGGGGAAGAAGGCTCTTACGGAGACGAAGAAGGGTATTCTGACCGTAAGAATTTATGGTGCGGCAATAGCGGTCTTTGGGCTGATTGCCTTGATTTTGCTTACAAGGATAGAATTTTAGGCAAAAAAATAAATAAGCGAGAAAAAGTAAAGGGAGGGTCTTTGATGAAAAAGGGAAAAGTATTATTGCTGGCGGCGGCCATGGGGCTGATGCTTGCAGCCTGTGGAGATACAAAGGACACGCTTGAGCTTGACAGGGAATCAAGCGGTACCGCGGATAAAACGCCGGGCAGCGCTGCCGATCTGACCTCTGGCAGTACTGCGGAAGATGAGACAAAAGAAGAATCTAAAGAGCCGGAAAATCTTCCGGCTTCCGCAGAGTATGTTTCCGTAGACGGTGTTTATAAGGTAGTTTTGTTTGAGGGGATGACTCAGTCGGATATGCAGATTCAGGCAGGCTCCACCATGATGGAGCTGGATGCCGGATCTGAGCGCACGGGCTTTTCCGCCGTTTCCCTGGGAAGCTCAAAGGCCAGTGTTCCCGGATATACGGGCAGCATGGAAAGTTTGGAGGATTATGTGGATCATATAACAAGCATGCTGCTGGACGGGAGCGGTTTAACGGTGAGCTGGGAGGATACGGACGCACCTCTTGCCGAGGGCGCCGTAAAGTGTATTGCCAGGGCCGGCGTAGCAAAAAGCGGAATGAGCAGAGGACAGGCTTACGGGTATTATGCGGAGTCGGAGGACTGCTATTTTTGCTTAATTATCATCGGCAATGATGATGATGTGGAGGAAGCAAGGCAGATCGCTGCTCTGGAAGTTCTGGGAGGATTGGGCGAACGGGGAACCACAGACTTTATTAACGGGATGACAGCGGTACTGGATTCCGTGAACGGGGCAAATCTAAGGGAGACCTATAAAATGATGGTGGATCTGGGGGCCGATGACAGCCAGCTGGAAATGCTTGCTTCGCAGGCCCGGCAGAGTCTGTCTGACAGCTGGGGCATAGAAAATACCCAAGACCTGCTGGAGATGGCAGATCTGCTGATAAGCGGGCTCCATAATCCGGATGCTTTGGATTTTTTGAACGAATACGGCGGTACCGGTGAGACGGATCGGGATGCGTTTGCAGCCGGACTGAAGGATCAGAATCTGGATGAGGAAAGCTGTATCAGTCTGATGGCGGCTTATGATGCCTGGTCCGCATATGGGGACGGAGCCATCGCTGCCTGGGATTTAAGCCGGGTGGGAACCATTATGGGCTTTGGCTATGCGGCCGGGTACTGTACCTATGAGGAAGCAATGGATAAGATGCTGGAGGCGGCGGTGAAGGCACAGGAGCTGTTTGACTCTTGGGAGGACTTTAACAAAAGCTACCTTTACGGTTATTCCTATTGGGCCGAAGAGTCCCTGGAGGATGCCGGAAGCAGCGCTGCCGAGCGGGCAGAGCTGGTAAGCAGCATGGAATCCCAGGCAGGCGGGCCCTTTGCCGTTGATTGGAACATGGAGCTTAAGAAAGAGTGGTGATCTTTATCGCTTGCCGAGGAAAACATGAAAATAGCGATCTGTGACGACAACAGGGAAGACCTGTTGAAAATAGAGAAATTGATCCTGAAATACAGAGAGCAGCATCCACGGGTGAATTTTGAACTGGAGAAATATGCGGATGCTGTTCATCTGTACCGGAGAATGCAGGAGAAAGCGCAGGCAGACATCTATATACTGGATATGATGATGGAAGGAAAGAACGGAATTGACCTGGGGCTGGAAATAAGAAGGCTCGGGAGCGGCAGTGAGATCATCTATATCACCTCATCCGATGATTTTGCCTTGGACGCTTATGGCGTACATGCCATCCGGTATTTGTTAAAGCCGATTCATGAAAGAGAATTTTTCGAGGCGCTGGACCATGCGTTTTCCTGTATCAGAGCCGGAGAGGATCCTTTTTTTCTCATCAAGACAAAAGATGGACTGGAAGCGGCAGCGTATTCTCAAATTGAATATGTGGAGAGTTTATCCAGAACTTTGATGGTTCACCTGGTGGAAGGCAGACATATTCGCAGTATTTTTATCAGGAAATCTTTTGATGACGAGATTAGGAACCTGATAAAGGACCGCTGCTTTGTACAGGTTCATAAATCTTTTGTAATTAATCTGAAATACGTGTGGAAGCTGAGACAGAGCAGTATTGTTATGGAGAGCGGCAGGGAAGTCCCTGTAAGTAAGTCGCGAATGGCGGATGTGAAAAGGGAATACCTTTCCTATGCGCTGGAGAAATATGGTTAAGGAGCGGGGATGGAGTATTTTAAAAATGTATATTATCTGATCAGCCATGGCTTTTTGCTGATATTCATATATCTGTTTATCGTCCATCGTTTTTCCAGAGCCAAGACCATCATGTTCTGCATGGTGGCGTTTCTTTTACTGTGTGCCACAGATGTGCTGAAGCTGAACCTGTTTCCTGAAAGCAAGTTTTGCTATGTGTCAGTGACTGTTTTTCAGATTGTAGTGGCTCAGGCGACGGGTCTGTTTATTGCCAGAGAGCGAAACGGCAAAGTCCTGTTTCTGGGGCTCAGCGCCTCCAATTATGTGATTGCGGGCAGTATTATGGCCTCGGTTTTGCAGATTTACACGGAAAATGAATGGCTGGCTCTTGCAGGCAGTCTTCTTGTGCATGCAGGGATTCTGGCTTTTCTCTGCGTGTGGCTGCGGGATACCTGGCTGCAGACATATGAGCGAAGATACATAAAAGAATGGTGGGGATTGTGTCTGATCCCTGTCTTTTTTTATTGTGGTTTTTCTTTTCTGGCATTTTTTCCGCATACCCTCTATGAAATCCCGGACAATATTCCGGGAGTGATGCTGTTCATCTTGACCATGTTTGTGTCTTACGCGGTGGTGCTGCGATATGTGGAAAGTGAGTCGAAGCGGACGGATATTTATTGGAAGAATGTGCTTTTTAAGTCATATATTAAGGGGTTGAAAAACCAATATAAT
Source organism: uncultured Acetatifactor sp. (assembly GCA_964486095.1). GTDB lineage: Bacteria > Bacillota > Clostridia > Lachnospirales > Lachnospiraceae > Acetatifactor. Next base: position 3,891 of record CAZAMX010000116.1, read on the forward strand.
CTTATGGAACGGTCAGAGCGGAATCTGAGAATACTGCGTCATGACGTGCGGCATTATTCAGGGATGATACTCTCTCTGCTGGAGCAGGGGGAATATGATGAGATCAGAAAGGTGATCAGATATATCGATGATGTGACAAATGATAATAAGCTTGTCAAATACTGTGACAATTTGATTATCAATACGGTGCTGATGCAGATTACGGAAAGGGCTCGTTCTCTGGGTGCCAAAGTCTCTTTAGATGCGGTCATATCCAAGAAGATTCCTGTAAATGAATATGAATTTGCTTCTGTTGTTGCCAATCTACTGGAGAACGCATTGAATTGCGTGAAGGATTATGATACAAAAAGACGGTATGTAGAAGGAAAAATTCACTGTGTGGAAGATCACCTGCTTTTACATATTGAAAACCCGTGTGACAAAGAGATCCGGTTTCACGCGGCCAACGGTCTTCCCGTAAGTATGCGAGGTGAGGGTCATGGGCTGGGTATGCAGAGTGCGGCGGCTTTTGTGGAGAAAATAGGGGGCAGCATTGACTGCAGATGGGAAAAGAAAAGTTTTCATATCATAGTATTTGCGAAATTTTAGTTGGTTTTTGCGGAGAAAAAGAGCAGCAAAGTCATGAGAAAGCGGTATAATTAAAGAGAGACGGCTGCTTTGCCTAAAACAAGAGAAAGGCGATCTTTCATGCAGAAAACATTCATTAAATATACCCTTGCCATTGTGACAACGGCTATTTTATTGATACTTTTTATTAACTTTGTCTTCAGCATTCGCTCCGTGGAGGCACAGAAGCTTGCTGCCTTTCGCACCAAGATAGAGCAGGTGATCCATACCTTGGAAAATAATGAGGAAGAGCTGGCTCTGCTGAACGAGAATCTGGGAGAAGATTATCTCACCCGGGCAAGAGCGGCGGCATATGTGCTGGAAAGGCAGCGGGAAATGTACCTGGATGTGGAAGAGCTGCAGTATCTGGCTGATCTGCTCAATGTGGATGAAATTCATGTGATCGATGAAAACGGTATCATTGTGTCTGCCTCCGTTGCGCAGTATATAGGCATTGACATGGCAGATCATCCGCAGACACAGGAATTTCTGGCTCTTTTGGAGGGCGGGGAGGATGCCTTTCTGATTCAGGAACCTCGACCTAATGCGGCGGAAGGGGTTATCAGGCAGTATGTGGGTGTGGCCAGAAGAGATCAGAAGGGCATTGTACAGGTAGGATTTAAGCCCACCAGGAAGCTGGAAGCGGAATCCCGAAATACGTATGAATATATTTTTGCAAAGTTTCCCACTGATGCGGGGGAAGAGCTTTATGTGGTGGATGCTGCTACAGGAAAGGTGTTAGGGCATTCCGAAGGTATGGATCAGGCATTTACGGCGGAATGTTATAAGCTATCCCGGCTCCTTGCCTGTGAAGAGGGGGCTTTTTTACAAGGGCAAAACGGCGAGATGATGTATGTGCTGAGCCGCCCTTATGAAGAGATGCTGATCTGTGCGGCCTTTCCGCGGAGGATGCTGTTCGCGAAGCTCGTGGTGAATGTGTTAAGCATTTTCCTGTGTCTGCTGTGCATTGAAATTGCGGTGATCCTGCTGTTAAACTATCTGGTGAAGCGTAAAGTGATAGACGGAATACACCAAATTAATGACAAGCTGACGGCTATCACCAACGGAAATCTGGATGTTCAGGTGGACGTTGGCGGGAACCGAGAGTTTGAAGAGCTAAGCAGCGGCATCAATACCATGGTCAAAAGCATTGTGAGCGTTTCCAACCGTATTTCTGCCATTATTGACATGAGCGGTATTCCTCTGGCGGCTTTTGAGTACAGGCGCGGGGAGAATTATGTCTTTGTTACGTCCGGTGTGGGAAATTTGCTGGGCATTTCGGCATCTCAGGCAAAGAAGCTTTTTGTCAATGCGGATTTATTTGATGAATATATTCATAAGCTTACGGAGAAACCCGCGGAGGGAGAAAGGGACATTTTCCCCGTGGGCGAGGGAAATTATGTGCGCATACATATGTCCGAGACGGATGATATGCCGACGGACGATGGGGAGAAGGGATGTCTGGGGGTTATCATTGATGCCAGCCGTGAGATTTCGGAAAAAAAGAAAATGCTGTATGAAAATACCCACGATGCGTTGACCGGGCTATGTAAATATGCGTATTTCAGGCAGCTGGCAGCGGAGATCCTAAAAGAGGCAGCTCCCGAAAAGGAATGCGCCGTTGTCATGATGGATCTGGATCGCTTTAAGGAGATTAACGACACCTTTGGCCATAATACGGGGGATCATTATCTGCAGACCTTTGCGAGGTTTATGCGTTCCATGCCGGAAGAGCATTTCCTCACGGCCAGACGCTCAGGGGACGAGTTCTGTATGATGATTTACGATTGTAAAAACAAGGAGCAGGTCATTTACCATCTGAAAGAGTTTTTTCGGGCGCTTCAGGATAATCCGGTGACTCTGCCGGGCACGGAGCCCAGGGTGATCAGTGCTTCAGCCGGGTTTCAGTGGACGGATTCTTCCGATATTTCGGTGGCGGAATTGTTGAGTCATGCGGATGAAGCGCTTTATGAGGTGAAACGGGAAAACAGAGGACATTTCAGGGAGTGGGCGGCTGATAAATAAAGATAGATGAATAAAGAAACGGAAAAAGCTTGTTTATTTCAAAGAAGTGTAGTATCATAAAATAGTGTCAGGCTTCGGACTGCACATTAATGTGCAGTCCAAATCTGTTCCTTCGGAAAATCTGTTGAGGCAGTTCGCCTCGAAATGCACCGGGAAACACAAAACAGAAAAGGCAGTGCAGCAAGTTCCTAAAGGCAGTGTAGAAATTGCAGTGCAGCAGTGGCTGAGCAGCTGGTCCTCTATAAAGATAACAGGTGGTACTATTGAAATGAAATTGGCTACTATGCACTGGTGAGAAACACAGTATTTTGCTGCAGGCCCTCAATTTAATAACATAACAGGGTTACTGTTCAGTGATTAGCCAAATTCAGTAAATATAAATGGTACAGGGTTTGAG
>CAZAMX010000117.1:0-6915 GCA_964486095.1 uncultured Acetatifactor sp.
ACGTTTTTTACGGTCTTTGCAGGAAGTCATTACCTCAGGCGGCTTAACATCCAAAAGGCTGAATAGTACGGGGCGATTCCATGCAAAGCAAAGGAGAGAATTCCATATGAACAAAACCGTCAAAACCGTACTGGTGGCAGGGATCTGCGTAGTACTGCTGGCAGTCCTGGGCATTGTCAGCTTATTCGCGGGCCGCATATCCATGAATCCTGACGGCACCGTCGGCAACAGCGCCGGTAATCTAAACAACGAAGGATTGTTCTGCGAATACGATGGCCGGGTCTATTTTTCCAACACGGCGGACCACGGCTGCCTCTATTCCATGACGCCGGAGGAAACAGATATAAAACGGCTGAACAAAATGCAGGTCAGAAATATCCTCGCCGGCGGAAAATACCTGTATTTTTTCCAATTTAACTCCGCCCTGGAATCCGGCCCGGGACAGATTGAAGGTATGCGTTCCTTCTGCCGGAGTGAATTAAACGGCAGCGGCATCACCACCTTAACCAGAGATGTGGTAATCACCGGACAGCTGGTAAACAATTACCTGTACCTGCTGACCTCCAAGTCCTCTTCCGATTCCTTCTACAAGCTGAAGATTGATAAATCCGAGCAGGTGGACCTTGCAAATTACAGCATCAATCCTGCCTGTGCCAGGAACGGTATCATCTATTACAACGGCACTCAGGAGGACCATTATCTCTATACCCTGAACACGGCCAGCGATGTGAGCTCGGAGCTGTGGCGCGGAAATCTGTGGTATCCCTGTCTGGACGGAGATTATATTTATTATATGGATGTTGCGGAAAACTACCGGCTCTGCCGTTATTCGTTGAGTCAAGATGAGGTTCAGGTGCTGACCAATGACCGGGTGGACTGCTTTAATGTGGGGAACGGCTATATCTACTATCAGAAAAATGACAGTGTCAGCCCCCAGCTGAAATGTATGCGGACTGACGGCTCGGACAACCGCGTGGTGGCGGAGGGTAATTATACCAACATCAATATGACCTCCCGTTACGTTTATTTCCAGGCCTTTGGGGATGAGCTTACAACCTACCACACGCCTTTGGGCGGAACTGCCTACAGCGTATTTGCACCTGCCGCAGAATAATCACCTTACACAAGATGAAAGAGAGAAGTTTATATGAACGACATAATTCCTGTTTTTTATGCCTGCGATGATATTTTCGCCAAGTTTGCCATTGTTTCCGTCCGTTCCCTGATCGAAAACGCCGACCGCAGCCGCCGGTACCGCATTCATATCCTGAACACGGGCATTTCCGAAGCCCACCGGGATGAGCTGCTGAAAATGCAGGATCAGCAGTTTTCCATATGCTTCCCCGACGTTACCGCATTCCTGGAATCCATTCAGGACAGACTGCCCATACGGGACTACTACACAAAAACCACCTATTACCGCCTGTTTATTTCGGAAATGTTTCCCGAGTATGAAAAAGCGGTATATATCGACAGTGATACCATCGTGCTGGGAAATATGGCAGAGCTGTATGACCATGACCTGAAAGATCATTATGTGGCCGCGGCCCACGAACAGGCCATGGTACAGGAGGATGTTTACGGAACTTATGTGGAAAAGGTACTGGGCATCGACCGGAACGCCTATTTCAATGCAGGTCTGATTGTCTTAAACTGCAGGGCCTTCCGTGAGGACCACCTGCTTGCAAAATTTGTGGAGCTCCTCGGCGTTTATAATTTTGTAGTCACACAGGACGAGGACTATTTAAATGTGCTATGCAAAGACAGGGTGCTTTGGCTTCACCCGGGCTGGAATACCGAAGTTTTCGGCACCCTCCCCTGCCCCGAGAACGAGATCAAAATCATTCATTATATCATGGTCTCTAAACCCTGGCATTACAATGACTGCAGACTGCAGGAATATTTTTGGCGCTATGCGGATAAGACCGGCGTTGTGGAAGATATACGCCGGGAGCTGGCTGCCTACACCGACGAGCAGCGAAATGAAGATGCCGCCTCCTGTGAACGCCTGCTGCAGACGGCAAAGGACGAGACGGCAAGAGAAGACAATTACCTCAACCGCCTGCAAAAATCATAAAAATATCATTCTTCAATATGATCCAGACCCTGGCTTAAGATCGTCACAATATGTCCGTCAGCCAGAGAGTAAAAAATAGTCTTTCCTTCCCTGCGGTTTTTCACCAGATCCATCTGCTTCAATACCCGGAGCTGGTGGGAAATCGCAGACTGGGACATATTCAAGACTGCGGCAATATCATACACGCACATTTCCGCCGAAAGCAATACATACAGTATTTTCAGCCGCGTAGCATCCCCAAATACCTTGAAAAACTCCGCCAAATCCTGAAGCTCTTCCTCCGGCGGCATCTTCTCGTCTATGGCCTTCAGCGTTTCTTCATTTACATTGATATACATATTTTCATCCATCTGCTTACATCCCTTCCCCGTTTATGGGCTGACGCCCGCAGGCTCATTGTACCGCAAATCCCTCCGGCCCGCAAGTCGTGTCTCGCCCTAAGCTGCCTATTCGTTACAGTTCGACCTTGCAGAAAGTCACGCCGCCCGGGGCAATGACTTCTTGCTCAGATCGTAAAACGAAAGGTACTTAGTCTCCGTACTTTGGAGACTTAGGTACCGTTACGTTTTTTCTTCGAGCGGAAGCGTGTCTGAGCAGGAAGTCATTGCCCCTTAGGACGGCGTGACTTTCTGCAAGGTTGAACTGTTATGCCTATTCCCCCGAGCGGTAATAAGCCTTCATACCCTCGCTCATTGTAATACTGCCGTCACTTTCTATAAACAGCACCTCCGCGCCACAGCTCACCGCCAGCTCCAATCCCTTCTCCTTCCCCAGGATAAAGCAGGCCGTGGAAAGCGCGTCACTTAAAAATCCTTCCTTCGCCAGAATCGTTACCCCGGCCGTGCCGCTGTCCGCAGGATAACCCGTAGTCGGATCAATAATATGATGATACCTGATGCCGTCTGCTTCCGCATAGCGCTCATAGTCCCCTGATGTGGAGACAAACCACTCTCCCTCCAGTGTCAAAGTACCGACAATGGCGGAAGTATCCCTTGGGTTTGCAATACCAACACTCCAGCTTCTCCCGTCAGGCCTCTCCCCATAGGTCACCACACTTCCCCCCAGAGATATAACAGCACCCGTTATTTCATTTTCTCCCTGCAGATATGTCAATATCTGATCCAGTGCGATTCCCTTGCCCACCGCTCCCAGATCCAGTACCATCCCCTCCGGCAGATACAGACGGTCTCGGTCTTTCTCCATGAGACGCTCTTTCTCTATGGTTAGCCTGCCGCTGCCGCTTTTTTTTAATGCTTCCTGCAGCTGCTCTTCCCCGGGCGGCACAAAAATCCCCTGGTTTTCCCCTGCGGCCCATCCGTCAATATCCCATAAACTAACCACCGCTCCTAAGGTTATATCAAGAGCGCCTTCGGATTTCTGCCACATTTCAAGGCAGTCTTTCAAGATCTCCGCCAGAAAGGCTGATACGTCACTGCCTGCAGGCTCTCCCGCCGCACGGTTCAGACAGCTGATTTCCGATGTTTCCAGACGCCGGGAGAGCTCTTCTTCCTCCAGCTTCCGCAAAAGCCCGGTTATTTCCCGGGCCGCCGAAGTCTCCCTGTCCGTGGTATACAGGGTTTGCTGGAGAACCGTTCCCATTACCGTATCTACATTCTGCATCCTAAAAGACTCTGGCTGCCCGGTCGAACAGCCGCAGCAGGACAACAGTACCGCGGCACACACCGCAAAAAATCTCTTCATTTTCTCCGTCCTTTTTGTTATACTTTTTCTAAGGCCTCACTATAATCAATACTATTTTCTTGAAAATACAGCCAAACAGGAGATCACATGAAACCAAAAGACCGGACAGCTCCCGCAGTCCTCCTGATCGGAGCGGCTTTAATATTGTTATCTGTCATAAGCCTGCTGTCCATCCTGCTGCCCAAAAACCGGACAGACGGCCTGATCGCGGACATTTACCGAAACGGAGAGCTGATTGCAAGCATTCCTTTGGAAGAGGTCCGGGAAACTTACCGTTTTACGGTCACGGGAGAGGAAGGACATGTAAATGAAATAGAAGTCCGCCCCGGCAGTATCGGCATCATTTCCGCGGACTGCCCTGATAAGCTCTGTGTCCGCCAGGGCTTTATCAGCGATTCCAGACTGCCCGTTACCTGCCTGCCCAACCGGGTGGTTATCCGGCTGCGCCCGCCGGAAGAAGATGAAAATACAATATCGCCCGATATTATTTCCTACTGATAAGGAGATGCCATGAAACTGAAACGCCTGACCGCCTTAAGCCTTTATGTGACTCTTTCCCTTGCCATCTATGCCGTGGAAAGCGCTATCCCGCCCCTGGTACCCATTCCCGGCATTAAGCTCGGCCTTGCCAACATCATCACCCTGATCCTTCTGCGGCGTCATTCTCTGCAGGATGCGGCGCTGGTGCTGACCGCCCGCATTCTGCTCTCCACATTACTGTTTGGTCAGTTCATGTCCTTTTTTTACAGTCTTGCCGGAGGTTTTTTAAGCCTGCTGTCCATGTTCTTCACCTGCAGGCTGCTGCATAAAAAGATGAGCTTTCTCACCGGAGCCGTAGGGGGATTGACCCACAATCTGGGCCAGCTGCTGACAGCTTTTGCCCTGACTGCCACTCCGGGCGTGTTCGCCTATCTTCCTTTTCTTACCTTAAGCGGCATTCTCACCGGCCTCTTCACCGGCCTTGCCGCCTCCTTCACGGACAAATACATACTTTCTCACACAGGAAGCGACGGTTTTTCCAGCTCCGCCAACTCCTGACTTACCGTCATGCCAAGCAGCGGATGCCTGTAATTAGGGGCAATGGTACTTAAAGGCTTTAAGACAAACTCTCTGTTATGCAGATCCGGGTGAGGTATCACCAGCGTATCGCTTTCATATACCAGCTGATCAAAAAACAAAATGTCCAGATCCAGGGTTCTTGGCCCCCACCGCAGGATTCGCTCCCTGCCGGCACTGTTCTCTATATTATGAAGTGCCTCCAGAAGCTCTTCCGGTTCCATCAGGGTCTCCAGGCCGATGGCCGCGTTCAGGAAATCCGCCTGCTCCACCCCGCCGTAAGGCGCTGTCTCGATCAGCTCCGACACTTTTACCTGCTTTATCAGCGGATGAGCCTTTAAGGCCTCGATTCCGTCTTCCAGATATTTCTTCCGATCCCCCATGTTAGAACCCACGGACAAATAGGCTTTATGCCAGCTTCTGTGTATTTTTACGGAAACACAGCCAAAGGTAAGGGGAATGGGAGCCTCCGGCTTTAAGATTTCCAAATCCAGCGCACTTATTAAATCAAAATTTAACAATATCTCCCTTGCCAGATTTCCTGCCACCGCTTCCAGCGTATGACAGGTGTTTTCCTTCATCCAGCGGTCTATGAACATACTGACCGCTCCGTAATCCGTAGAAAGCTCTACCTTGTCCTCTGTTCCTGCCCTGTGCGTATCCGTATAAAGTACGGTATTAACCAGGAAAATCTGTCCCCGCTTTCTTTCCTCCGGATAAACCCCATGATAGGCGTAAACCTCCAGCTTTTCGATCCTGATCTCATCTTTTCCCTGCTCACTGTACATCAGGCCCTTCCCCCCTTTAGTATTGCCTCCGTCATTCTGACGGCACGCACATTCTCCCCCACATCATGGACCCGCACAAACATACAGCCCTTCATAACGCCGATCACCGTAGTAACCAATGTTCCTTCCAGCCTCTGATCTGCAGGCAGATCCAGCGTCAGACCAATCACGGACTTACGGCTGCAGCCCAGCAGCAGCGGACACCCCAGTACATGCAGCTCTTCCAGACAGTTTATTACCTCCAGATTCTTCTCATAATTTTTTGCAAAGCCTACGCCGGGGTCCAGGATGATCCTGTCTGCTCCGATTCCGGCCTCTTCCGCTATCTTAAGCGTCCCGGCAAGATCCGCTGCCACCTCCTGCATAAATTCTTGATACTCTGCCTTTTCCCGGTTGTGCATCAGACAGCAGGGCAGCCCGCTCTCTGCAATAACACCCGCCATTTTTTCATCACGCTTCAGTCCCCAAATATCGTTAATCAGATCTGCACCCGCCTGGATCCCTGCCAGAGCCACCTTAGACTTACAGGTATCCAGAGATACCGGCACATCAAAGCGGGCCTTTACCGCCTCGATCACAGGGGCCGTTCTGTCAATCTCTTCTGCCTCCGCCACGGGAGTATAGCCCGGCCTGGTGGATTCGCCCCCAATATCAATCAGGTCCGCCCCCTGCTCCACCATTTCCTCCACACGTTTCAACGCTCTTTCCCTGTCGTTCCATCTTCCCCCGTCTGAAAAAGAATCCGGCGTTACATTTAAAATTCCCATCACATATGTGCGGCCTTTTGTTTGAAATTCCCTGCTTCCTATTTTCATATTTTCTCCTGCCATTTCATGCTTCAATAAAGAAGCTCCTTGTTTTTCCTGCCGCCCTTCCAGTCACAGTCCTGCTCCGCCCTGCAGGCAAAGCAGGGGCGGCTGGCCTTATCTGCCCGGTACAGCACTCCCTTCAAATTCTTCTCCGGAATCACATCACTGTTCCGGTGCGCCAGAATCGCCTCTTTAATAACGCATGCTTCGTTTTCATCAAAACCGCAATCCCGCAGAATTTCCGGCGCAATCAAGGCACTTGCCTGCTCATGCGGAATTCCCTCTTCATACTGTCTGTGCTTTCCTATATCATGGAGCAGGGCCGCTCCATAAATAAGCTCCTGCGGAACTTTTAAGTCTTCCTCTAAATTGATTATCATGCAGATCCTGGCCACGTCCAGAAAGTGTGCCATGTCATGACGGCAGAAACGTCTGTCCGCTTCTGCCGTCCGATTCTTTTCCAAATTTTCAATAAATAAACAGT
>CAZAMX010000118.1:0-6887 GCA_964486095.1 uncultured Acetatifactor sp.
GCCTATTACAACGCCGCAGATAAGGGACTGAACAATTCGCTTTTTAGGAGAGACTGTCCGCATGTCCTCCTTGGTGGTCATAACCGGACGGACAATAAATTTGACTCCCAGGAGAAACGTCATAAACACGGAAAAATTCCCCATGGTCTGAGCCGGTACAAGCTTGGAGACATAACTTCCCACCACGGTGAACACCAGGACGCTGGCCATCATCACGACTCCGTTTTTAATATCAATATTTTTATTCTTGCCATAAGTATAGGCTGATACCGCACAGGCCAGCACATCGGAGGAAAGGGCAATCCCCACCGCCATATAGGGATCCATATCCAAAAAGGTAATCAGCATGGGACTGATAACCGCTGCAGCGCTCATGCCGGCAAAGCCCGTCCCAAGCCCGGCTCCCATGCCTGCAAAAAATGTGATCAAAATGGCCCATAGTATATCCGGCATTTAACCATACCTCCTACTGTTTTATCTTTAAAAGCATATTACCAGCACCAAAAAAGATGTAACGCCTTAATAACTCAATAGACCTTACACCTTAGTTTGTGAAATATAGTTATGATTAGGCCAATTTCTGAAGCTTTTCGCTGTGCTCTGCTATGACTTTTTTCATGATCTCAATGTCAGCAAGTGCAGCCTCAATCTTATCAGCATAATCTTTGTAACGGTTATATGTATCAGTGTAGCAGGATTCGATTGTTTGTAAACGTGGAATAGCATTGTTTTCAAGCAGGTCTATTTCAATACGCTTTAGTCTGTTTTCAATCGGATTCAATCTTGCATCAAGTTTTGCATCCAGCAACCCTGAGATTGCTAACAAATCTTCACTTGTCAACGCCATTTTTAATACCTCCCATAATGAAGTATTTATTACCTGAATTTTCTTATAGTATATCACATATTAAATGCAAAGTCTATTCGATAACGACCAACGAGTCATGATTCTATCATATCAGTTCAGCTTTGCCTGTTATTAGTTGCCTGGGACAATGACTTCCTGCAAAGACCAGCGGCGTGACTTGCTGCAAGGCTGAGCTGTTATAATCTATCCCATATACTCCGCGTACGTTTCCCTCCAGTCGCTCTCCGCCCAATATTCCGAGCCGTCCTTAAGTCTTCCGATCAGCTTATACTGAAACATTTCCCTGCGGATCAGCTCTATATCGCTAAAGGCAATGGAAGACCTGATAATTTCATTGATCTCCTTTTCCGTATATTTCCTGTCCGGATCTATTTTTTCCGCAATCTTTATCAGTGCGGCAATTCTCAACGGTTTCTTAGACGGATACTGTATAAGTTTTCCCTCCGCATCATAATAGCGTTCCAACTTTTTATAGTACTCCTGAGATATGCTTTCCATGTCAGTCCCCTTCCTGTTAAATTTATAGAAATTTGAATCTGAAAATAATTTTATCACGGACCTGCCATTGATGCCATGAAATGCCACTAAATTTTATATAAAATTTATATTGCGAAAATTTGTATTGCTTAAATCTCCTGATTGAAATAATATACTGTATAGAACTTATTACAGCATATTATTACATTTTCAGGATAAACAAAGCATATGCCAATGATCAGCTTTCGAAAAATTACAGAAGACAACTTTACGGCAATTATACAGATGAAGCGCCCTGATGGGGAAAAATTTGTGGCGTCAAATGCCTATTCTCTGGCGCAGGCATGGCTGTACAGAGAAGCAGGAGACGTCTGGCCTTTTGCCATCTATAATGAAGAAACACCGGTAGGTTTCATGATGCTGGACGAGGATTTGGAAGAACGATGCCTGGTGATCTGGCGGATTATGTTTCCGCAAGAGCATCAGAATAAAGGATACGGAACTCTGGCGATACAGCAGATTATCCGTCTGGCCAGAGACTCCGGAAAATATGACTGTATCATCTTAGACTACGTGCCTGAAAACAAAATCGCAGAGCATGTCTATCAAAAACTGGGCTTTCTGCCCACCGGGGAGATTGTCAACAACGGCGAAATTGAAATGAAGCTTATTTTATAAAGATTCCGGCAACATTAAGCACAGTTTGCATTTTGCCCGGTGCCGGCATCCGTTACCCCTGTCTCCACATATGCAATCGCATAGCTTGAGAACATATCCGTGCTGATCGTGATGGTGTCAGATGCGTCATCTTTGTCACTTAAAAGAGTGTACTTCCCTTCATGGGCGCGGACAATATAAAATTCCCTCCCGTCCCTTTGTAATTCTTTGGGAATACCAATCACCACTTCTATCGGTTCATCCGTTGCGGTAATGGCGTTCCAGCTGCCCTCCCCAATCTTAATAAACATGGAGATGTCAACATACATACCAAGCGTCAGCTCCGGCACTTCTTTTTGATATTCCTCAATGCCGTTTTCGATCACTTCTCTGTCCTGCTGCGGCACCTTGTCGGAAATATCCTTTATGTCAATCCGAACTTCTATGGTTTCACCGTCATTTATAAGCTCCATCTGCCCCTGCGTCAAAACCGCATTTGCTACTGCAACAGTATCTGCCACACCCGCCGTATAGTTTTCTTCCGCGCAGACCACCGTCACGATAACCGTACCGTTTTCCGGCTTCAGAACCGTGCTGGTGTCAGTCGTCTCCTGCACATTGCCTGTGGCAACAGGCTCGCCGGATACAGTTATCCTTCCGTTGTCTATCACTGCCGGAATTGTCTGCTCTCCCTCTCCACCCGAAAGCTGTTCTTTTTCCGCTTCAGCCGGCTGCCCTGTTCGTTCTGCGGTCTCGATGCTTTCCGGCTCCTGCTCGTTTTCCGGCGTGTTATCCGGTGTTGTGGCGGGCTGCGTCGGTGCCAGCGGCCTGATATTTGCCGACGGCTCTTTGGAAGACGGTGTCGGTGTGACGGCCGGCGGCTCCGTGGGTGTCGGTGTCGGTGTGGCGACCGGTGGCTCCGTAGGTGTCGGATCATCCGGTTCCTTCTTGATACCCTCCACTGTCACTGTCTGATTTTCCTTAATGTCGGTAATGGTACAGGTGCAGGGTTCCTCCGCCGGCACTTCTATCTTCACACCATTTATTTTCACGGCAAATCTGCTCTCATCGCGGCAATAACCCTTTTCCACTTCAAAGCAAAAGGTAAAGCTGCCTCCCTGACAGGGCTCATACTGCCTTCCACCGCCGACAGAGTATATCCTGCGCCTCCCTGCAGGGTAACAGTGTACTCCATGGTATAAACGGCATAAACCTTCATATCTGCTGTGATGCCCGTAAACACCGCTGGCGTTCCCTGCTCATCGCTGCACCACTCACCCTTATAAATCTGCTCTTCCGCATCTTTTTTGGGCGGTACGGAAGGAATCTCTGTCAGGGCTCCGCCATAATCCACGGATACGGTCTCATAATTCTCCCCGTTTGCAATAAAGGTCACTGTCACCTGATATGCACCTATCCTTGCAGAATTACTGTTTTCACTGACAAAACTGAAGGCTCCGGCTTTTACCCGCACTACATAGCTTCCGGGAGCAAGCCCTGTGATTTCACCGTCTCCGTCTGCCGTTTTGCTCTCCCATGTCTCTCCGCCGTCGGTGGAGATCTCATAAGAAGTGTCTGCTGCCAGTCCTGTCAGCTTTCCCGTTTCACCTGCCGTACTCACGTCTACGCCTGTGGGTGTGGGCTTCTGCGGCCTTTCCGGTATAGACAGATTCTGCGCCGGACTGTCGAATGTCTCGTTTCCGTTACCGCGTTTAATAATACTGACGGTGGTTCCAAGCCATCTTCCTTCTATCTGAATACAGCCTTCCTCATCTGCCGAAAGCTCTGTACCGCTTATGCTGTATTTTTCACCCGGCACAAATCCTGTCAGCTTTTCTTCCCGATAATCAATCTCTGCCGCAGGCTGTTTTTCCGGCCCCTTAACCTTTACAATCACGCTTTTTACGGCTTCGTTTCCTGCGTTATCCACGGCGGTTATTTTTATCCTCACATTGCCTGTAGGTATCTGAGAGGACGGAACAGTAAAGGAAATATCCGTCTGCAATGAACCTGTGCCGGCGGTGACAGACTGTTCCTCGCCGTCCCCGACCTGCCAGGTGACAAAGGCAATCCCCGCCGTGACCGCATTATCAGCATCGTCCTTTACAGTTACGAACAGCGCAGGCGCATAGTCATAATATCCTTCAGAGACCGCCACACCGCCGGGCTCCGTCTGCTGCATGTCGGATATACCACGGTCAGCCTGTACTAATATAATTGGCGCTCTGTCCTCCACTATCACGCCCCCGGCATCCGTTCCTATGGTTACGCTGTCCGCAGAATTGCCCGCCGTATCCATACAGCCGATCGTGATGGTTCCTCTGAAATCCTCATTAAAAGTAATCTTTGCCTCGCCGCCCGCAATCGTTGCTGCCTTTGTCACGGCTTTGCTGCTGTCCAGATTCCCGGCTGCGTCTCTGGGAGTCAGGGTATAGCTTATCTCGTTTACGCCGCTGCCTGTATCCGTGACAGGCACATGGATGACCATGCTCGTTTTGCCGATGATCCAATGCCAGAGATTTAAATGCACCTCATTCTCATAGGTAAGTGTGCCGATCACAGGCGATGTCCGATCCAGTCTGACCGTAAATATTATGCTTTCAGCGGAAGTGTTGCCCGCCGCGTCCACAGCCTTAAACTGATAGGTATGCTCTCCGCCCTGGACGGCATAATCATAATTTACGCTGCCTGTACCACCGGAAAAACCGCTTACTTCTACATAAGGGCTTCCGTCAACGCTTACCAGCAGCCTGGTCACGCCCACGCCGTCATAAGTTTTAAGCGGGATCCTGTCCTGTGCATTCGTCCAGCCCGCGGGCAGGGTTACGCCATCCTGCAGTACAGGCTGGTCGGGCGCTGTCTCGTCCTTCCAGAAGGCATACAGGGTATGATTGGACGCATTCTGCACAATCGTCGCTGCCGTGCGTCACTTTATATTCCGCTGCCGTCCACTTCGCGTAATAATTCTGTTTCGACGTTATGGGCGCGGAAATCTCCGTCACCGGCGTTCCGGTCAGATTCGCGTTGTCGCACCACCCCGCAAAGAGATAGCCCGTCCTGGTCGGTGCGGACGGCTTTTGCGCCGTATTATTTTTTAAGACAGTCTGCCGGTTCTGCGTCAATTCGCTGTTTCGGTCATAGAAGGACAACGTATAATAATCCACCCTGGCCGCGGCATCCGCCCCCCCTACTGTGACGGTTACTCCCGTGTCGGTATTTCCGCTGTAAATCCGGTAGCTGCCATTTCCCACAGCCGTAAGGTCTGTGACAAAGCTTGACCCGTCGTCCGCGGTCAGCTTCACCGCGGGCGCACCACTGCCCCATAGCACACCATCCTTGTAGGTACTTACCGTCACCTGATACTTCATTTCTTCCCAATGAGCGGTATAGGCGCGTTCACCCATGCTGCCCTTCGGTACGGTGACGGTCTTATTCGCCTCACCCGTCAGTCCCGTTCCGCTCCAGCCCGTGAAAACATAGCCTGCGCGGACGGGATTCTTCAGCGTAAAATCAGGCGTTTCAATATGGTATGACGCCGGATTGGAGTCCCCGTCCTGCAGCGCGCCGTCCGCCAGATCGTAAGTGATCGCATAGTCCACAGGCGTCCAGTGTGCATAGACGGTAATATCTTTACCGGAAGGCATCGCATCTATTGTAATCTTGTCCCCGCCTGTCTTTGCCGTATACCAGCCGTCAAAGGCATAGTGTTCCCTGGTCGGTTCCGGAAGCGCGCGCAGAGGATTTCCGCCACCGATGTCCCCTGTCTTTGTCTCACAGGCGCCGCCATTTGCGTCAAAAGTCATCACATAAGGCATCAAAGCAGCTTCTCCATTCAACAGTACCACCTTATAGCCGTTCACGCTCTTGAAATATTCGGTTGGCGTCTTCCCTGACATATATGTAGTAAAATTCTCCGTAAAGACGATTGGATATTGGGAAGAGGGCGTTCTATATGTTCCTACCAAATAGGGTACTGAATTTGTCAGTGCACCCGTCAGAACTACTGTCCCGTACCCCTTACCATTATTCAGCCTGTTTATAGCAATGTCTTCCGTCTCAGCGGACGCTGTGCCGATTTTCTGGCTGCCCTCCATCTTTAATTTGGCAGCGCCAAAAAGGCTGACGAATCCGGTAATCTCACCTCCTGTAACGGTCACTTCTATATCATCGCCTCTTGCGCCCACAGTTCCATTGATCGTACCGCCGCTGATATTGGCATAGGTTGTGCCCTCCGCAACCGTAAAATTCTCCAGCCAATAAACATCCTCTGATATATAAATACCGCCACAGTTTTCTCCCACACTTTCAACAGTGCCTCCCGAGATTGTAATCCTGCCGGTGGGCATTACTGTTATACTGCCGTTTTTACTGCCGCTTGTCAAATTTTCCCCACTAATGGTAGTAGCTGAGACCCGGCCGGCTTTCACCTCTGCCGCTGCCCCCTGATTGACATAAATTGCCGCCACCTGAACTCCGACGTTACCGTTTCTGTCTGTCGTACAGTCAATCGTGCTATTCACATTGCCGCCTTCCACAACCAGCCGCGCGCCGGAATCCACATACACGCAGGTGGCGGCTTTCCCTTCTATACTGCCTCCGTAAAGGTTGACCGCAGCGCCGGCGCCGCATGCGTAAACAGCGGAAGAATATGCCAATGCCATAGGATCACTTTGATACAAATTCTCCTGAAACCACCTACTTGTAATCTTCCCGCAGATACTGCCTTCATATACGTTCAGCGTACCGCTTACGGAGATGCCTCCGATTTGTTTACTCCCTGCATCTAATTTTCCATTGCCATTACAGTCATACACATTCAATGTTGCACCGGCCGGTACGGTAATCAGCCACGTTTTCTCGCCAGCGTAACGACTCGTCAGATTAT
>CAZAMX010000119.1:0-309 GCA_964486095.1 uncultured Acetatifactor sp.
ACGGCGTTACTCACAGCGGTAAGGTGTTGAGCAGGACTTATCGTCCTACCGCCGCTTCCAGAAATATCATCATGGACAATTTTGCCGCTGATTACGCCAATTTTAAGGATGTAATTGCGCAGTCCGATATTTGCGCGGCAATTTTGCATGTTGAAGATCGACCTGACAGGCTGAAGGCTGAAATCAAAAAGTTAAAAGCGGTTATTTCGGATTGGGAGAAGAAATTAAAATCTTAAGAGGAAAAGTATTTTGAATTACTCGTTTTCTACTGTATTGATGACTATTTTGACAAGTAATCTTCTGATCGCG
>CAZAMX010000119.1:319-6858 GCA_964486095.1 uncultured Acetatifactor sp.
ATCGGAAGATTATGTTGTCAATGGGCTATAAGCTGGTACTGCTGTTTTTGGGGCTGACTACGGTACGGTTTCTGCTTCCGGTGGAATTGCCCTTTACTAAAAATGTTAACTTTTTCGGTCTGCTGGCGGAGATTGTGGTTGCTATAAGGCACCCATATATTTCCTGGAAATTTGTGGAAATATCCATTGTGGTTCTGCTGGGAGTGGTATGGCTTTGGGGAACGGTTCGTCAGCTTCGATGTCTGCATGACCGGAAGGAAAAGTTTCGGCACTTTGTAACCAGATACGGAGTTAACGTAAGTAACCAGGAGCCTTATCGGACTATAATGGCGGAAATCTGCGGCAGGCGTAAGAATCCCCTGTGGGTGGTAATCGTGCCCTATTACGGGACGCCCATGCAGTACGGAACCTTTCAGCCTTATATTGTACTGCCCAAGACTTTGGATCTTTCACGGGAAGAGCTGTATTGTGTGCTGCGTCATGAGACTGCCCATTATTATCACCGCGACGCCCTGATTAAGGACGTGATTGCCTTTATATGTGCCGTATACTGGTGGAATCCGCTGTGCAAAATTTTGCAGGATAAAGCGGATATACTGTTGGAAATGCGCGTGGATGACAAGCTGATCTGCGGAGACGAGGAAACAAGGGATTTATACTGCAGGACGCTGGATGAAATCAGCGTCAAGCTTCAGGGAACTCCTTCCATACCGGGAGCCGTTGCGGCTATTTCCATGGCCGAGGTCCGGGGAGAAGATCTGAAATATCGGCAGGCCATGATGCGGAGAAAAAGGAAGAAATTCCAGAAGCTTTTATTCTGTGGGATGGCAGGGCTTGCGACTGCGCTATACATATGTTCCTATTGCTTTATTTTGGAACCGCTCAGCAGAAATGAGGCTTCTGCTGATGGAGAGTTTTGCCTGATACAGAATGATTCATTTTATGCTGTCCCATGTGAGGACGGCAGTTATGACATTTATATTGATGATTTTTACATTGACGGCATTTTTTATAAAGGGGTTTTTGTGGAAAATGTAGATGATTTGAAGGAGTATTTTGGCGTATCCGTTAGGAAAGAATAAAAGCTTTATGTTAACACTAAAAGGCGGCCCAATTACATATATGGTCCGCCTTTACTTAACGGAAATTATAAGAAGCTGCTTTTTGATACGAAAATAATCAATTTGCGGGGATAAGGTCACGGACATAAATCCATTCTCCGGCCCAGCAGTTTTTGGACATATTCCAACGTCTCTTAAACAATTTATTGTCCATAACAGCGTATTTCCATGTATAAGTATCCGACATGGGCATGATGCCTTCATCCTGAACTGTAGCCGCCTGAGCGGGGAATTCAGCTGCCGGGCTGCACAGAACCGCAAGAGACATGCAGGCTGCAAGGCCCAAGGTTACTAATTTGTTTTTTCTTTTATTCATCATATCGTTTGAAAACCTCCTTTGTTTCTTTTTATTGCATCTACTCTATGATTATAACATATAAATATCATAAGTCAACGGGTATTTGGAAATTTGTTTATATTTTTCTCTTTTCCTTTTTTCTTAAAATATTCCTTCAGCCTTTGAATCAGATTGATTTGATGCTCAAGCCGGAAGCGGTAGATCAAAATAGGAATAAACAGCACGACCATGATTATAAAAAAGCTGATTACTGCCTGAGTTATGATACCGGGCCTCAGCTCGGCAAGACGCTGGCTGATTATGTCGGCAGCCTGGCCGGGATATTCCCCGGCCTCTATCTCTTTAATTCGGTAAATTGCAGGCAGACAGGAGCAGGGAAGGGCTACTGTAAAATCATTCAGAATCGCGTTAAAGATTGTCCGCCGATATTGGATAATCCATTTTTTTAAGGAAGATGTTTCTTTTGGCATATTTCTGCTCCTTCTGCATCACAAACGTTTTTTTATATTAAAACTAATCGCTGCAATTGATTAGAATAATAAAGATAAGTGGTATATTTACATAATATAACTTTTCTGCTTGGCGATCAATCAAATTTGGCATAAAATCAATAATTAAAAAAAATACTTAAAAAATAGGAAAGCGCAAAAGTTTAAGCATTGCAAGGCACTGCACTGTGATATAAAATGAAATTGGTAGTTTTCGGCAGAGAGACAGGAGATGAGTACGTTTTATCTGGCCGGATTTATAGATAGCAGGGTGACCGATTCAGAAATAACTATTTTAAGGTTATTATATGAAGATCCGGCTTACACTTATTCGCAGCTTGCCAGAAAGATTGGTATCAGCCGGAAAACTGTTGCCGTGGGAATGAAATCATTACAGGAGAAAGATTTGATAGAGCGAATCGGAACAAATAAGAAGGGATATTGGAAATTGAATGTGAAGCATTGGGAGTGAGCGCTACAGAAAAAATTAAGGATAAATCAGGTATTATTTTCCTTGTAACAAAGGGTGATTCCTGTTAAACTATAGTGCAGGATGAATATAGTGCAGGATAAAATATGTAAACTGCAGCTTTTAAGGCTGCGGAAAGTCAGGAGGATCCAAATGGAGGAATTGGCGATATTCGGCGGCACTCCGGTAAGGAAAAAGCCGATTTATTATGGAAGGCAATGTATTGAGCAGGATGATATAGATGCGGTGGCGGAGGTATTAAAGAGCGATTTGATTACCTGCGGCCCCAAGGTCCAGGAGCTGGAACAGGAGCTTTGCAGGGTTACCGGTGCCAGGTATGCGGTGGTGGTGGCCAACGGTACGGCGGCTCTTCATCTGGCGGCTTTGGCTGCCGGTTTTGGAGAGGGGGATGAGGTGATTGTCAGCTCCATCACCTTTGCGGCCTCTGCCAATTGTGTGCTTTACTGCGGAGCAAAGCCTGTGTTTGCGGACATCAGGCCGGATACCTATAATATTGATCCGGATTCTGTTGAAAAACTGATTACCCCGCGGACAAAGGGAATCGTGGCGGTTGATTTTGCGGGCCAGTCAGTGGAGCATGACGCTTTGCGCGCGATTTGTAAAAAGCATGGTTTGCTTCTGATTGAGGATGCGGCCCATGCCATCGGCACAAAATACAGGGGGACACCCATAGGCAGTATAGCGGATATGACCTGTTTCAGTTTTCATCCGGTGAAAACCGTTACGGCAGGGGAGGGCGGAGCCATCACTACCAATGATGAAGGGCTGTATCGGAGGCTGATGCGGGTGCGGACCCATGGCATTACACGAAATCAGGAGGAAATGGTGCACCCTACCGACGCGGCCTGGTATAACGAACAGGTGGAGCTGGGCTATAATTACCGCATGACGGATTTTCAGGCGGCGCTGCTGCTGAATCAGTTGAAAAAACTGCCGAAGTTTTCCGCCCGCAGAAAAGAAATTGTGAAAATGTATGACCGGGCCTTTGAAGATATGCCGGAGATTCTCATTCAGCGTGAGATACCGGAATCGGATACTACAAGGCATCTCTATATCATCAGGCTTAACCTGAACCGGCTGCGGTGTGACAGAAGGCAGTTTTTTGATGCCCTTTATGCGGAAAATACCTGTCCGCAGGTGCATTATCTTCCGGTTTACTGGCATTCCTATTATGAGAAGCTGGGATATAAAAAGGGTCTGTGTCCCAACGCTGAGAAGTATTATGAGGAAGTGATGAGCATACCCCTTTATTATTCTTTGACTGACGAGGATGTGGAGGATGTGATTCGGGCGGTGAAGAAGGTGACGGCGTATTACAGACAGAGCGGCGCAGAATAAAGGTGAGGTTGGAAACAGGATGGACAGGATTGCTGTTTTGATTCCCTGCTATAATGAAGAACAGACTATAGAAAAGGTAGTGGCTGACGTACGGCGGGAGCTTCCGGAGGCGGTGGTGTATGTCTATGACAATAATTCCACAGACAGAACGGCGGAGCTTGCCAGGGCGGCCGGGGCGGTGGTTAAGTTTGAGTATGCTCAGGGCAAGGGCAATGTGATCCGCCGAATGTTTCGTGAGATTGAAGCCGAATGCTATCTGTTAGTGGACGGGGACGATACTTATCCCATGGATTGTGCCCGGAAGATGGTGCTGAAGGTGCTTGAGCATAATGCGGATATGGTGGTGGGAGACAGGCTTTCCTCCACCTATTTTACGGAAAATAAGCGGCCCTTTCACAATTTTGGCAACAGCTTGATGCGCTTTGGCATCAACAGACTGTTTTCTGCAAATATAAAGGACATTATGACGGGGTACCGGGCATTCAGCTATGAATTTGTAAAAACCTTCCCCGTTATTTCCAAGGGCTTTGAGATTGAGACGGAAATGACCATCCATGCGGTGAATTATCATCTGCAGGTGGAAAATGAAGTGGTTGAGTACCGGGACAGGCCGGAAGGAAGCGTCTCCAAGCTGAATACCTTCAGCGACGGGCTGAAGGTGCTCCGTAAAATGGTGCAGTTGTACAAGAATTATAAGCCCCTTTCATTTTTCGGCGCTATCTGTCTGGTGTTGATTCTCACGGCTCTGATTCTGATGATTCCGATTATCAGTGAATATTTTGATACGGGGCTGGTGCCCAGATTCCCCACCCTGATCGTCTGCGGCTTTTTGACGCTGGCCGGAATACAGTCTTTTTTTGCGGGTATGATTTTGGATGTTCTGGCTGCGAAGGACCGCAGGGATTTTGAATGCAGGCTGAGCGAGGTCAGCGCAAGACGGCAGCATATCCGGCCGCAGCCTTAGCTCCGTGCGGCTTTGAGCCGCGGCAGCAGCGGAATGGAGGATGGCATGAGGGAGTACAGAGACAACAGCGCAGGTATTTATCTGCGGCTTATGAATGAGAATGACACGGATCTGATCGTGGCCTGGCGCAACAGCGAGCCGGTGCGGAGAAACTTTATCTATCAGGCCCCTTTTACGCGGCAGGGCCATGAAAACTGGACGAAAACCATGGTGGAGACGGGAAAGGTGGTGCAGATGATTATTTGTGATCTGGCCACGGACAAGCCGTTAGGCTCCGTCTATATCAGGGATATTGACAGGCAGCACAGCAAGGCGGAATATGGCATCTTTATCGGGGAGCCGGAAGGAAGAGGCCGGGGTGTCGGTACTGCGGCGGCAAGGCTTATGCTGCGGTACTGCTTTGAAGAGGAAGGACTGCACCGGGTTTATCTGCGGGTGTTCCCCGAAAACCGGCAGGCCGTCCGCAGCTATGAAAAGGCGGGCTTTGTGCGGGAGGGACTGTTGAAGGAGGATGTCTGCATAGATGGGAAATATCGGGATGTTATGTGGATGGCCAGGGTAAATTCACAATTGTGACAGTTCAGCCATGCAGAATTGACGGCACAACTTATGAACGATATGACCGAACGGATACCCTAAAGTGGGGCCGTGAAAATAAAAACGGCGGAATGAGAGGAAAGATGAAAAAGGTCAGTTTTGTGATTCCCTGCTACCGCTCGGAGCATACGCTCCTGCATGTGGTGGCAGAGATCAAGGAAAAAATGGAGAGCCTTGAAGGATACGAGTATGATATTTTTCTGGTGAATGATTGTTCGCCGGATGATACCCTCGGAACCATAAGGAAGCTGTGCAGGGAAAACAAAAATATCAGAGGAATTGATTTTTCCAAAAATTTCGGGCAGCATTCCGCACTGATGGCCGGTCTTCGGCATTCGGACGGAGATTATGTGGTCTGCCTGGATGATGACGGACAGACTCCTGCAGATGAAGTGGATAAGCTTTTGGCAAAGCTGGAAGAGGGGTATGATGCGGTTTATGCAAGGTATGAGCACAAGCGGCATTCCGCCTTCCGCAATCTGGGAAGCAGGGTGAATGAGCTGATGGCCAGAACCATGCTGGGAAAGCCCGCAAAGCTTTATGTCTCCAGCTATTTTGCGGTAAAACGGTTTGTGGTGGACGACATGGTGCGGTATGAGAATTCTTATCCCTATGTGATCGGCCTTGTGCTGCGGGTCACCAGGAATATCACCAATGTGGTGGTAAACCACAGGGAGCGGGAGGAAGGCTCTTCGGGTTATACGCTGAAAAAACTGGTGGGGCTTTGGTTTAACGGCTTCACTGCCTTTTCCGTAAAGCCCTTAAGGATTGCCACGGCAGTGGGAGCTCTCAGTGCCATGGCGGGCTTTGTGTATGGGGTGTATACTATTGTGAAACGACTGCTGAATCCGGCTGTGCCGGTAGGCTTCAGCTCTACTATGGCGGCCATCGTGTTTTTTGGCGGAATGATTATGCTGATGCTGGGGCTCATCGGCGAGTATATCGGCCGCATTTATATCAGCTTAAATAATTCGCCTCAATATGTGATACGGGAGAAGATCAACTTTGATAAAGAAATTTAAGCCCTGGTGGCAGCAGGATAAACGATATATGACCTTGACCCAGGCGGTGCTGCTGGCATTGCTTCCCGTCATGTGCTGCTTTGTCCGCTGCGCGCTGGACGGCGAGACGATCAGCGGAGTCTGGCTGCCGGCCAGCCAGTGGAACGATGAGCTTTTTTACTACAAACAGGTGGAGGGTATACTAAATTACGGGTATCCGCAGGGTTATTTCGGCTTTAACG
>CAZAMX010000120.1:0-6846 GCA_964486095.1 uncultured Acetatifactor sp.
AGCACTTGACTTTTAATCAAGGTGTCGGGAGTTCGAGTCTCCTATGTCTCAGGAAAACCGTCTGGATTTTCATTTGGGAGTCGGACGGTTTTATTTTTTCCCTGCCGGGCAATACAGGCGGATATGGCGGAATTGGCAGACGCGCCAGATTTAGGTTCTGGTGTCAGCAGACGTGCAGGTTCAAGTCCTGTTATCCGCATTGAAAGGCGCGAAGTTGAACTGTGATGGTTCAGGTTTCGCGCCGTTTTGTGTACTTACTGAGAATTCCTTGGAAAATAAAGGCTTGCCGGCTGTTGCAGCACAGCAGTAAATATGATACAATTGCCGTGTTGCCGCCCCGATACTGGTGACAGGAAGGGGGTGTTTCCTTGGATTTATTATTGTCTTTTATTCTCTCCGTGTTGGCCAGTGTAATAGCCTATTACCTGTGCAAATGGTTAGACGGTGATGAATAGTCGGTAACCTAGCCTGACGGTTGACTTCTCCGTAAAAGAAGAAGATCCCCCGGAAGTATTCGCACTACTTCCGGGGGATCATTCTTTTTGTGTTGCCTTGGACATTATTGTCTTTTGCCTACTGGCATTATAGCATATGCAAAGTTGGTTTTCAATATGCCCCCGAAATATATTTCAAGCGCATTTTTAAATTGTCAAAGCGTCTCGGAATAAGCAAACGTATCACTTGCTTGTTGCGGGATTATTTGAAAAGATGTAAAATATGCAGGAAAGCTATAAAATTTATCATGAATTTTGTCACGGAAACCAAAGAATAGCGAATAGACAGGGATTAATACGGCGCCTATGGCAGAGACGGCAAAACGAAAGGAAAAAGATGATGAAAACAGGTACAGAAGCGGAAGAAGCAAAAGAAAATAGCCCGAAAGGGGAAAGGACCGGCCGGAAGATCAGCTGTATGGCGGCTTTATGCGGTATGCTTGTGCTGATCGTTTTTTTAATTCCCGCCAATATTTTTTTGGTGAATTTTCCCGGGTGGGTTATGGGAGTGCTGTGTATTTTATTGTGCTGCTGTCTGGCGGCATATTTTTTGCGCTTTAAAACCGGGAGGGCAGCAAAAATAATACTTCCCGTCCTCTTTGCCGGAGTTTCGTTTGTCTGCTCCTTTGCACCCTATTTGATTCCCTATTGGAATTCCTATACATTCAAGAGTTATCAGGGCAGGATTTTAAACTATGATGAAGTGATTTCCGGCAGGCAGGCTGTGGATGATCTGAAAACGTTGAAATATTATCTCGAAAAGCTTCACCCTCTCTTTCAAAACGGGTTGACCAAAGAGGTCAATGGCGCGTATGAGCAGGTGCTGCACAGGCTGGAAGGGACGGGGCAGATTACGGTCAACGATTTCAGGCGGGAAATACAGACGGTGCTGCACCCGATCCAGGATGCTCATACCACTACCTATAATAATTATCCCTACGATAAATTCCTAAAGACCGCGCCGCAGAAGATCTGCGAGGGCTATGGCATCCGCTCGGTAAACGGAAAAACGGTAAAACAAATAATAGAAGAAGCTAAGCCATATTACTGCTATGAGACGGAAGATTGGATAAACATTGACCTGGGCAGTCTGGCTTCTTTGGACTTTTACGGATTTTCAGCGCCCTTTACCTATGAGTGGTCCAGAGACGGAGATATAATCACGGAAAGCTGTACGGAAGAGGATTTTGTGACTTGGGATGAGTATCAGGAGATTTATGAATTGTACTCTTCGGGGGAGGAGGCCGGGGAATTTGTTTCCTATGAAATCGACGAGGGGAAAAGTCTGGCGGTACTGACGCTTACCCAGTGCAGGTATAATCAAACATATATTGACTGTGTAAGGGAAATGTTTACGGAGGTAAAGCGGCTGGGGATTCAAAATGTGGCGGTGGATCTTCGGGGAAACGGCGGCGGTACTTCCATGGTGGGAAATGAGTTTGTAAAGTATCTGCCGGTGGACAGCTATGCGGACGGTTCCTGCGACTGGCGGTGGGGGCCTTTTACGATTTACTGCAACGCCGGTTCCATAAAAAACAGGCAGTATGAGGATCTGCTTTTTAACGGCAAAGTTTATGTGTTGACTGACAAAAGGTCTTTTTCCTCGGCAAAGGATTTTGCCATGCTGATTCAGGACAACGACCTGGGGCAGATTCTTGGCGAGGCTTCTGCCAACAGTGTCAACGGCTATGGGGAGGTAGCGGGCTTTTATCTGCCAAACACGGGATTGTTCGTACAGATTTCCACGAAAAAATGGTATCGCATAGACGAAAACAATCCGGAGGACTATGTTTATCCCGATTATCCCTGTGAGAGCGGACAAGCCATGGAAGAGCTGTATAAAGTGGTTGCTGACGGGCGTGGAGAATAAGCGGGAATGTATTATTTTTTGAAGGAAGGGAAATAATAAGAGAGCGGAAAGAACTTGACATTTTTTGTAGAAAGTGGTAACTTTTTCTTAAGTTAAAAGGGAGTAGTTATAACGTGCAGGCAACATATCCCGGTACAAGGCACCGTGTGTGCACGCTTTCTGATTCGGAAAGAACAAGACTTTTGGCACACATGTGCCGGGAGTCTTTTTTTTCGGACCTAAAACTTCCGCAAAATTTCCAGGTGACAGGAAAAGGCGAAGGATTCCATTCGCAGCCGTTTTTTGCGATGGGATTTTCGTGTGAAAAAGAAAGGAGTTTGTTATGGTTAAAGTAGTTGCGTTGTTCGTGTTGGGATTGATATTGATCTGCATCGGAGGGGATCGGCTGGTGGATGCGGCGGTAGCCATTGCCAAGCGGCTGAAAATCCCGGAAATTGTGGTGGGAGCTACCATTGTGAGTCTGGGGACTACCCTGCCGGAAATTCTGGTGTCTACTATGGCTGCTTTTCAGGGAAACGCGGATATTAGTGCCGGCAATGCGTTTGGCTCGATTATCTGTAATACGGCGCTGATTGCCGGTTTGACTCAGTTGCTGGCACCTTCCAAAAAGGTGACTCGGTCCTCGATTACCTGGCGGGCGGCCATGTTTTTTGCCGTTGCCATGGGTCTCGTTGCCGTGGGGCTGTTTACGGGAAGATTTAGCCGCATCACGGGTATTGTGCTTTTGTTGTGCTTTTGCGTTTACACCATAGCAAACGTAAAATTCCCCGGCGGAGAGGATGAGGAAGAGAAAAAGGAAGAAAATCAGGGGCCTTTGGCGGTACAGTTTATCATGCTGGCAGTGTGTGCGGTGCTTCTGTATTTTGGCGCGGATCTGTTAGTGGATAACGGCATTATCCTGGCGGAAGCATTGGGTGTGCCCGACAGGGTTATCGCCGTGACGTTTATTGCGTTAGGAACCTCACTGCCGGAGTTGGTGACTTCCCTTGTTTCTATCATCAAGGGCTATGGCAATGTGGGACTGGGCAATATCATAGGAGCTAATATCTCCAATTTGGTGCTGGTGATGGGGATCCCCGCCGTGATTATGGGAATTAATGTAAAGGCTGATACAATCAGGATAGATGCGGTTCTGGGCATTGTGGTAATGGCAATTTTAACGGTGCCGCTGATGATAAAACAGCGTTCCTATAGGGTGCAGGGAGGCGCGCTGCTGGCAATTTATGTGGGATATGTGGTATTATCTTTTGTGAAGGGAGCAGCTTGATGAGGCGATTCGTCAAGATTGGTTATGCAGTATGCAGCGCTGTATTGGCGGTAATATTTTTCGCAATGCTGGGCTCATTCCGGCTGGACGTCATACAGCGCGAAAACCCGTCGGGGTACATAACGTTAAATAATGTGAGGACGGAAGAAATACAGGACAGCGGTGCCGCACAGGGTCAGCTGCTGCGCTGTATTTTTATGCTGGACGGGCAGAATACAGCGGATCAAACGCTGGTTTTCCAGGCGTATCATCAGAATGTGACAGTCAGGATTGACGGGGAGACCGTTTATCAGATGCGGGCGGATAAAGGAAATTCTTTTGGCCGGACGCCCGGATGCGTATGGAACTTTGTTACGATACGAAACGAGGATTTGGGCAAGACTGTGGAGGTTGATCTGGAACCTGTCTACAGGAGTTCGCAGGATATTGTTCCCGAGTTTTACTTCGGGAGCAAATATGATATATGCAGGAACAAGATATTAAAGGATCTGCCTTCTCTGATTTTGGGCGTGATCGCCGTTATTCTGGGGCTGGTTTACGTAGTTTTTATTCTTTACAACAGAAAGAATACGGAGGTGGACAAAAGCCTCCTGATGCTGGGGCTGTTTTCCATGCAGATCGGGCTTTGGAAGATTGCGGATGTGGATGCTATCCATATCCTGTTTCCCCGGAGCATAGCAGTCTCCTATCTGCCCTATTTTTCACTGATGCTCATTGTAATTCCTTTTACTTTCTTTATTAAAAGTCTGCACAGTACAGCCGAAAAGCCGGGCTGGTATATTCCCTGTCTGTTCTGCATTGGCAGCGCGGTGATACAGATCGGACTGCAGCTGACCGGAATTGCGGATTTCAAAGAAATGCTGTGGCTGACTCATGTGTCCCTGTTCCTTCTGTGTGCAGTTGATGTATATTTGATTGTCAGAGAGATTGCCGCCAGGGGCTGGAGTAAACGGCTGAAGATCAATATAGGCTGTATCGGCCTGTGCTTTCTGGGTTTGATCCTGGATATGGGGCTATATTATATCAGCAGGGGAACCGTCCAGACGGTGCTGGGCCTGCTGGGATTTACCACATATAATGTGGTGCTTGGGGTGTATTCTGTCAGGGACGCAAAGGCCCTGATGGCAATCGGTATGCAGGCAAAGAAGCTGGAAAACAAAGCCTTTCACGATCAGCTCACCGGCCTGAACAACAGGACTGCCTTTGCGGATCTTATCCATGGGGAAGGCTTTGAACCAGAGAAATGCGTAGTGGTGATGTTTGACCTGAATAATTTGAAATACTGTAACGATACCTTCGGGCATGAAGCAGGAGATCGGTATATCAAGGAAGGGGCCAGAATCATCAGCGAGTGCTTTTCTGATCTGGGGCCCTGCTACCGCATGGGCGGGGACGAGTTTTGCGCGCTGGTGCGCGGCTGTTCCCTGCGGGAGTGTGACAGGCGGCTGGAGCGTATCGGAAAGCTTGCCGGGGAATACAATAATACCCACGAGGATATACACATTGGAATAGCCTGTGGGTATGAAATCTATGACCGCCGAATCGACTATGATATAAATGATACGCTGCGCCGGGCAGACAAGATGATGTATGAAAGAAAGTTTCAAATGAAGCATCAGGACTGCAATGCCATGTAGGAATTGTGGTACTCCTTGCGGTAGGTCACATCCTCGTCAAACCAAGAGGGCGGGACAAATGCCTCAGCGGCTTCCTTGCTTCCGAATTCCACCTCGGCCATGACGAGGGGCGCAAAGGGCGGGGCAAAGACATCCAGCTCAATGGTAAGCTCATAATCCGCAGGCGGAGTGGGGAAGCCTTCCTGAAAGGCGGGATTTACCAAGGGAATCAGGTAGCGCTTTTTGGAAATAATATTACCGTCCGCCTTTTCACGAAGATGGTAATAGGCTTCTTCATTCAGAGTCAGGTTATGTTCCTCCCGGGCCATCATACCGCTGCCCTTATAGGTCAGTATATAGTCGTCATCTTCCCTGCGCACGCGGACCACCGGAGAAGTACAAAGATAGGCCTGCTCAATATGACGGAAGGGATATTCCTCCAGGTTGGAGGGAAGCTGCTTGATTGTAAATTTCCGCTCGATTTCCATTTCTGTAGTTCCTTTATGCTGTATCTTGTTTTTCGGCTCGGCATATCTGCACTTCTTTCCGAAAAGCTGCTGCTCAGCTTGTGAACATTATAACATGCTTTTTACGGTTTTGCCATGGAATCACTATAAATAATTTGAAAAAACCATAAAAAATGTGTATACTGATTTTAGTTTTATTATTTATGACAAAGAACAGTAGGATGGAATAATGAGCAGACTGGCTGTGTTTTTTGCACAGGGTTACGAAGAGGTAGAGGCGCTGACTGTGATCGACATCTGCCGCAGGGGCGGATTGGAGGCGGATATGGTGTCTGTGACCGAAGATATGGAGGTAGCCGGATCCCATGGTATTCTGGTGAAGACGGATAAAAGGTTCGCGGAATTAGACTTTGAAAAATACGATATGCTCGTGCTGCCCGGCGGTATGCCCGGGACAAAGAATCTGGAGGCTCATGAAGGTCTGATGGCCCGGGTGGATGAATTTTATCAAAAAGGCAAATACATTGGCGCGATCTGCGCCGCTCCCAGTATTTTCGGCCACAGAGGCATTTTAAAGGGAAGGCGGGCATGCAGTTATCCGTCTTTTGAAGGCCATCTGGAGGGAGCGGAGGTGACAGCCGGTCCTGTGGAGGTTGCGGGCAATGTGATTACTTCCAGGGGGATGGGAACAGCCATTGACTTTGGACTTGCTATCGTGAGTGTTTTCTGCGGAGAAGAGAAAGCCGGAGAGCTGGCGAAGGGAATCGTGTACGGGAGAGGAAGATTTTAGGGCTGTTAAGGCACGGCGCGCTCTTGGGGAATGATTGCGTATAAGTAAATGATTGCGTATAAGTAATTGAGTATAAGTATAGGAAAGCAGGCAGAATAAGTGAAGGGTATAAGAGGGATATGGAGGCTGAGTCATAAGATATGAAAAAAGCGTTAATTACAGGAATTACAGGGCAGGACGGTTCCTATCTGGCGGAGTTTCTGCTGGAGAAGGGATATGAGGTACACGGTATTGTCCGCCGGGCATCGGTGAGCAATACCGCCCGCATTGATCATTTGATTGCGGAGAACAGGATCCGGCTCCATGAAGGGGATTTGTCGGATTCTTCCAGCATGATCCGCA
>CAZAMX010000121.1:0-6793 GCA_964486095.1 uncultured Acetatifactor sp.
GCATGGAATCTATCTGCTCCGCACCTTTGGAATAGCGCTGATAAGTAGATAAATAACAGGACTCAATATTCTGCAGCCTTGGCGAAATATCGGACTCCATCCGGATCTGCATCTTTCTCATGCCGAATTCGAAATTATCCATTTTTGTCTGCATAGCCGACATGTCCGTCTGCATGACTTCCATTTTTGCCTGCATTGCTTTCATGTCCGTCTGCAGTTCTTTGATGTCTGCCTTCACGCTCTTCATGTCCGTCTGCAGTTCTTTAATGTCTGCCTTCACGCTCTTCATGTCTGTCTGCAGCTCTTTTACTTCTGCCTGCAGATTTCTAACACGAATCTCCAAATTTTCTACTTTAACCTGCAGTTCTCTGACGTCCATCTTCAGCTCGGTTATTTCCGCCTTGACTTCCGCCATATCCGTCCGCAATTCTCTGATGTCCGCATGTATTGGCTCCAGTTTTCTGTCCATCATCTCGGAAATTGCTGACAATAGTTCGTTATCTGACATTGACATTCCCCCTTTCCGCTAAGTAAACTGACCATGATCTTCCATGTAAGGGCTGTTTGGTTTCCAAATCATATCAATCGGCTTATCGTTATTTCGTACTTACCTTCTCTCTAAATAAATTCTATTCCAGCCAAGGGGGAATGTCAAGTATATTTTATATAAAAATACTATTGTTGCTTTGCGTTTTTGGCATGTTCAATCACTTCCAACAGCACCATCAAACCGCCGTACAGCAGTCCGCCGATAACCCAGATCAGCCAGCTGTATTGAGGCTGCCCGTTGCCTTGAGGACCATAGGTAAACCAAAAGAAAACTGCCGTCACAATAAGCCAGTAAATAGCGCTGATCCCGCCTTTGATCCCCTGCCTTGCCTTTCTTTTTCTGGTATAATCCCCTTCTTCCAGCAGCTTCTCCATGGCTGCCTGATAAACTCCTCCATAGACAAAGGCCACAACACCCAGCCCTTCAATCAACAACATAACACAGAGCGCCAGTACCATTACTATATCGCCGGCTCCTGCCCCCGCGAAAAAAAAGATCGGCACCACTCCCAGGATGCACAGAACCGTTCCCAGTATATTCAGGCGGGTATACTTCCCTTTCCACGCCGCCTTTTTCTCCTTTACCATCCCGGTCACTCCATACTCTGTCTCAAATGCTTCCTTCTCCAAAAATCCATACTCTGCCGTTCTCGCATCACTGGACAGGAAAACCGCCACTGCCGCAGCTACCAGCACCAGCAGCACCACCATGCCGATCCCGGCTGCCGCATCTTCCGACAAATATGCCGACCCTTCGCTCAGTCCTCCCAAAAACAACAGACAGATTGGCGAAATGACACAGAGAAAGGTTGCAAATGCTATCCGAGGCGCCTCCTTCTTCTTCAGAGACAGGTATTCGTGAGCACCCTCCATGGTGACCCGCCGCAAATCCGTCTTATCCGTGTCATCCGCATATTCCGGCTCTCCAAGCTCATCTTTTAATAAGTAATCCGTTGTCACTCCGAAGATATGACTCATCTGCAGGATTCTTTCCAAATCAGGAACCGACTGGGCACTCTCCCACTTGCTCACCGACTGCCTTGAAACCTGCAGCTGCTCCGCAAGCTCCTCCTGAGACCATCCTGCCTTTTTCCTTAACTGAATAATTTTGTCTGCCAATATCATATTGTAATTCTCCTTTTCCGGCATGTATACGCCTTATTTTTATGACTGTTATTTTATCTTTTCCGACCGTTACATACCAGAAAGCCGCCTTGAAAATCTGTCAACTGCCGGTTGCTTTTATGCTCCAGACCACGCCCTCAGCCAACTCCGCCGCAAAATTTTCGGTATCTCCCTGCAGATACCAAAGCAGGTCTGCATCCCCTTCCCATCCGCTTGCTGCCAGATTCTCCGTCAGCCGCTGCAAAAGCTCTGCCAGCTCGTTTTTATCTCTGCCGGCGCAAATCCGCCCAAGCGCCGTATATTCATCCTCTGACAGCCTCTCTCCCGGCTGCCGCCCCAGCAATCCTGCTGCCAGCACATGCCGCAGAACCACACTGCAGAGATTGAAATAGAGCGTACGGTATTCTCCGGAAAATCGAGTCAGAAGTTTCATCACCATTTCGTCCGAAAACTTCCGCAAAAATCTTTGTTCCAGCACAATAAACTCAATGTAACGCTCCACCGCGTCGATACCTGTATCCTCCAAGACTGTGCGCAGCGTCGGATAATCCAGGCCGATGATCGTTTCCTGCGGCGCAAACCTGGGATCATACTTCATAAAAAATGCTGGCAGCGCCGCCAGAACCGTGTCCCTGTAATTCTCGTTTCCATATGCCTGAAAATCCGTAATCAATTCATTATAAATCTCCTGTGCGCGCCGAGTCTTCTCCAGCACCCTTTCATAGCCCTGTCGATAGCTTTCCGCCGCCGTTATTTTTTGCTTCTCCAGCAGTTCACATTCCTTTTTTCCCTCGCTGTTCTTTACGGCTTTACTGTCTTTTTCGTTTTCCCTGATGCAGTAACAGACTGCTTCCATCAGCTGACCGGCTGCTTCATACGTAACAGAAGTACTTTCACCGGAAGTATATTTTGCCGCGAGTTTTGCCACAAGCGGCAGCAGCTCTTCCATTTCATAGCCCGTATCTTTCATACGCTCCCTCCCTGAATTTGTTCATTTGCTAATCCATATGATTTGCCAGCGCCGCCAGATACAACTCCTTATCCCACCTCTGTACAATATCAAACCGGCCAAATTCCCCTTTCCCTCCTGTCTGCTGATAGCCGCGGTACCCGGCGCGAACCGCATCGGCAAACAGCGGCAGGCACGTTCCTTCAAGGTAATCCAAATCTCCAAAACAAGGCTCGTCATACTGCTCCCGCATAAAGGCAAGCAGCTCATCATCCGTCAGCAGGTCCATGGACTCATTTTTAAACAGGTAAAAGATTTCCTGCAGCCTTCCCAGCACCTCCGCGTAATCCTCGCCCCGGATATAATCCGAATCGCAGAACGCCTGTATTAACTTCGGCAGAATACTCTCCCCAAATTCCACCCTGTGCTGCTCCTTCAGGCAGCGTTTTCTCTCCTGCATCAACATTTTTACCTCTTCTTCCGTCAGGCTTAAACCGAACCGCTCCCCATAACGGCTGCTCTCTATCACCTTTGCCAGCTGATTCTCCTGTCCTGCAAGCTCCATCCAGTCTTTTCCCTCCATAAATACCCCTCCTTGTCAATTTGACCTTCATTCCTTTCACGCTTCCCGTCATGCCGGTGCAACCGGCACAAACAATTAATGAACTCGGTGCAAATCCCACGGAACTAACGTTCCGGGAAGAATTGCCGCAGGCAATTCTTCGAGACGAAACTTAGATTTTCTTAGGTTGAGTTTTTTCAACCTTAGAAAATCTTTTCGCCTTTCACACTATACCCCCCGCCTCCGGGTATTACCAGACTTGATTTTCGGCAGATTTTGTGGTATTATATTTACAGATCAAAAACTGTCCGGTTTTCTTTGACCGAACAGTTTTTTGATGCCAAAAAAAGGAACTGCCCACCAAGTTTAAGTGTACGGCAGTTCCTTTATATCTACTTTTCCCTTTGTCTGCTTCAATGCTCGGATGATACCTTACAGCAGGCTTTCCACCTTCATAAATTTATCCTTCTCTGCCTGAATCTGCTGTTCATTTCCCACCACGCACAGGAATTCGTCGTCCATAAATGCCCTGATATATTTTGCAAGCGCACGTATATCCTCGGGCTCTGCATCCAGCACCTCATTTCTGGCCTTCTGCACCATTTCCTGCGTCATGCCGGTAAAATAATACTGTCTGGAACGATGTCCCTTGCCTGCAGCAGTAAGCGGTACATCCAAATCACTGACGGCACCGATAATGTACTTCGTCATGGTGCGTTCATCCGCCTCATAGCTGCCGATGAAATCCGCCGCCTTCTCAAATACCTCTATGGTCTGTCCCAAATTAGGATCCCGATAAGAAACAAAATAACAGTCGCCATCCACATTAAAATTGCACATACACCCGTAAGCGCCACCCTTAACACGGATATTGACCCACAGATACTCATATCCCATCATAACGCGGAGTACCGTCAATGCCCCGGTATAAGGAATGCCCTTCTTGCGGAAATTACCTGCCCGGCATACATAATCCACCTGACCGGGAGTAGTAAGTCCTTCGTTCTTTTTCACCGGCACCGGAGCATAAGCCTGCCGCTCCACCTCGCAGGTATACAGCTTCGCCTTTAACGCCGCCACCGGCCCTTCCAGCTTCTCCAGCTCGGCACCATCCCCGGTAAAATCAATCATCAGATTTTCGGGACGGAAAATCATCTTGCAGAGAGTCTGTAACTTCTGAACGATCTCATCCTTCCGCGCTTCAAAATTTTCTTCCATTTCGCAGATCAGACGATACTGATCCACACCGCTCACGATTTCTTCCACTGCATCCTTTACTCCGCCATAAGCCAGAGCCCTTTGAATGGCAATAACATGTCCTGCCTGATTGGCATACTCGCGGAACTTGGAATTATTCTCTGCCAGAACCTCCCGCAATCTCTTGGTGTCCGTGAAATCCGTAGTAAGAATCAGCTCTTCCATCAGCTCTATGGCTCTGGGCAGATTTTCATACAGTGCTTTGGTACATACCTCCATAGTCATGGTATACTTATCCGCCGAATCCACGCTTCCGTAATTATTCTGCGCCACAAAGATCTCGCCCGTAACCAGATTCACCTCATTGCAAAGCTCCCCATAGGTATAGTGGGCCGTGTTCATATTAAAGAACACATTCTTCAAAAAGCCGATATAAGGGAAATATGCTTCCGGTATCTCTTTCATCCTGAATATCAGTCTGAAATACCCGATACCATTGGTAAATATATCATGATGCAGCGCCAGGGTATCCCCCAGCTTCTTCTCCTGATTGTAAATGGGTGCCGCTTCGCGCTTTAAATCCTCCCTGCTTAAAAGAGGGATTTTAGCTATATCCTCCGGGGCATCCTCCTTCTCCCGGAACTCATCCAGCCTGTCCATCATGGTGCGCACATCCGCCAGCTCCTGCTCGCTCATGCCTGCCTTGATCTTTGCCAGCTTATTTTTAAGCTCCGCTTCCTGCTTTGCTGCCAATCCTTCCCTCGGCAGAAGGATCAGCGTCCCGGAATGGGGATTGTCCAAAATATATTTTTGGATAATCTGCTCAAAATACCCCTCTTTCGCCTTATTTTTCAAGGCCACATAGGTTTCGTTGGCTTCAATATGAATAAAAGGCTTATTATCATCATACAGCCAGCTGTCCAGCATCTGCAGGCCGTACATCAGTCCCTTGGGCGTAGTTCCAAAATCCGCCTCCCGGTACTTGAATTCAAAATGGTTGATTGCGGAAAACAACGCCTTCTCATCAAAACCGTTTTTCACAATACCTTCCAGCACCTCTTTGATCACGGCTTTGAACTCTTCCTCTCTGCCTGCGGAGGTTCCCTTCGCCACCACGCCGAAATAGGGCTGCTTCACACCGTTATCGTACATGCTGTACACATCCTTACCGATTCCCTTATCAATCAGCGCCTGCTTTAAGGGGGCACCGGGAACACTGCAGAGTGCAAAGTCCAGCACTTTCATGGCAATCACAAGCTCCCTGTCCAGACAATCCCCTGCCGAGAAGCACTGTACCAGATAGGAATTTTCTTCCGGATCCTCTCCTGTGCCTAACGGAAATTCCTTTACCCGGCGAACCGGCTTTTCAAAAACAGGTTCCTCCGTAATCCGTGAATCCACCTCCAGATGGTCAAACTTGGACAGATACTGCTCGTCAATATATGTCAGCTTTTCCGCCATATCCATGTCGCCGTAAAGGTAGATATAGCTGTTGGAGGGATGATAATAGGTCCTGTGGACCTCCAGAAACTGCTCATAAGTCAGGTCCGGAATATTTTCCGGATCACCGCCTGATTCCACCCCATAAGTGGTATGCGGATACAGCGTGGCGGGAACCTCCCGCCAGAGAATGCTGTCCGGATTGGAAAGGGCCCCCTTCATCTCATTGTACACCACGCCGTTATAGGTCAGCTCTCCTTCCTCACTCAGCTCGTAATGCCAGCCCTCCTGACGGAAAATAGCCTCATTCTGATAAGTATTAGGATAAAATACCGCATCCAGATAAACGTGCATCAGATTTTGAAAATCCTTGTCATTGCAGCTTGCCACAGGATATACGGTCTTATCCGGGTATGTCATGGCGTTTAAAAAGGTATTCAAAGACCCCTTCACCAGCTCCACAAAGGGATCCTTCACCGGGAAATCCTTTGATCCGCAAAGCACGGAATGCTCCGTGATATGCGCCACGCCGGTGGAATCCTTAGGCGTAGTGCGGAAGCCCACATAAAACACCTTGTTATCATCATTGTTTGAAATCAGTGCCACTCTTGCTCCGGTCTTTTTATGACGGCAAAGATAGGTCACACTGTCAATGTCCTTAATTTCCCTCCTTTCCAGTACCTCGTAAGCAGCTAAATCTTCTACTCTCATCCTTCTTCCTCATTTCTGCACGGCTTG
Source organism: uncultured Acetatifactor sp. (assembly GCA_964486095.1). Taxonomy (GTDB): domain Bacteria; phylum Bacillota; class Clostridia; order Lachnospirales; family Lachnospiraceae; genus Acetatifactor. The sequence goes on from CAZAMX010000121.1 coordinate 6,561, forward strand.
TATTTTCAGGTATAAAAACCTGACAGGCTTGCGGATGCCGCACCGACGCAAAACCTGCTCAAAGCCCCATCAGCGCAAGCTTGCTGACGGAAAGTTCCTGAATGACCAGCCCGCAGGCTTCCTTTTCTTCCTTCCTCATCCCCGTCAGCTGCTCCACGGTGAGCTGCTTTGTCACATACTCTTTTTTCCCCCCGCCAAAGGGGCCTTTCTTTTCTTCAATGATGTTGACCTTG
>CAZAMX010000122.1:0-6786 GCA_964486095.1 uncultured Acetatifactor sp.
ATACATTTCGCAATCTGATTTGTAAACCGTAATCAATGATTTGGCTGACCTCATTCCCCGAACTCCGGAGGCCGCCTGCGCACCAGCCTGTTTTTCAGCTTTTTCCAGTCAAAGGGAAACAGAGGGTAAATATAGCTGCCCTTCGATACCGTTCTGTTGCAGCAGACAGACACCAGCGCCAGCAAAATGCCGCCGATATATCCCCACAGACCAAACCACTGGGTCAGGAGCAGGGTCAGTATTCGCAGGAATTTTAAGGCATAACCCAGCTCATAATTCTGCTGGGTATAGTTTGCAATGGCTACAAAGGCCATGTACAGCATAACCTCTGAGTTGAACCAGCCGCTGTTTACCGAGAACTCCCCCAGCACCAGGGCCGCCATGACACTTAAGGGCGTACTCAGCATATTAGGGGTATTCACTGCCGCCAGCTTCAGCCCGTCAATGGCAAGCTCCAGAATCAAAAACTGCCAGATCAGCGGAATATTGGGATCCTCCTGCAAAAGGATAAAAGAGAAGCTTTCCGGTACCCAATCCGTTTGATTCATTAACAGCAGAAAGGTGGGTGTCATGAAAAAAGTAAACAGGGTGATCAGAAGTCTGGCCAACCGCAGATACGTCCCCGTAATGGGCGGAAAATAGTAATCATCCGCCTCTTCCACCACATCAAAAATAGTGGTGGGCAGTATCATGGCCGAGGGTGAGTTATCTACAAGAATGACGATATTTCCTTCCAGCACCTGAGCCGCCGCCGTGTCCGGGCGCTCTGTATACTTGAATTTGGGAAAGGGATTGTACCAGCGCCTTTTATAAAGGCATTCCGCCAGGGACTCCTGATTCATGGTCAGGGAATCCACCTGGATGTTTTCTATCTTTTTCTTAATATCCGCCAACAGCTTCTCATCCACCCTGCCCTTCATATAGCAGAGTACAATATCCGTTTTGGAGCTCTTTCCGGCATTTTTCATCTCCATACAAAGCTCCGGGCTGCGGATCCTGCGGCGGATCAGCGCCGTATTGAACACAATGGTCTCCACGAACCCGTCCTTGGAGCCCCGCAGTACCTTATCCTTTTCCGGTTCTTCCACCCCTCTGGCCGGATAAGTCCGGGAGTCAATCAGCAACGCCTTATCAAAGCCGTCTATCAGCAGGACAAACATGCCTGACAACAGCGCATCAATAAGCTTGCTGAATGTTCCCTCCACCTCCACCTCCACGTAAGGGGTGAATTGTTTGGAAATCCCGTGCATGTCCTCCGGCATGTCATCTGCCTGTCTGTCCATCAGATACTGCAGCAGCTTTTGGATCAGATCGTCCTTGCAAAATCCGTCCACAAGGTACATACAGGCCTCCTTTCCGCCTATAGTTACCACCCTGTAGATAACGTCGAAATTCTTTTCCACATCCAAAACCCGGTTCAGGTACTGCATATTATCCTGCAGGCACCCGGATATATTTTGTTTTTCCAAAATAAAAACTCCTTTTCCGTTACTTAAGCCTGGGACAGAATGCTCTTAAGCCACATTCTTCCTTTCCTCTTAGTATTCCGAAAAAAGAGCTGCTTATTCTAATTCTGTTTTCTTCTGAAACCCCATTCCTTACGTGGTGCTGCCGAAGCCGCCGTTGCGCACGCCCTCCGTCTCATCATCCACAGTTATGCCATATTCTAAAAAGATTCCCTGTGCAAATCCGCTGCCCTTTGCAACCTCCAGGATCTTTCCCTCGTTGGAATCGTTGGTCAGCTTGATAAAAATATGTCCCTCATTATCCGAATTATAATAATCACTGTCAATAATACCCACCGTATTGTTCAGCTGCAGACGGTATTTGAATCCCAGTCCGCTTCTGGGGTAAATATGCAGCACCCAGTCCTCATCCATTCGCACCCGGACACCTGTGGGAATCTTAATCGTCTCTCCGGGTGCCAGACGAAAATCAAAGGGCGCATAAAAATCATATCCCGCACTGCCCTTTGTTGCCCGTTTCGGCAGCCTGATCTCCGCATACATGTTCTGAATTTCTTCTTCCGTATACCCGGGAAAATCCTCCTTTACGGAGTTTACAAAATTTTCTTTACTGACTTTCAAAAACTGCGCAATCCTCTTCACACTTATACCCCCATGCCGCCTCCGGCGTCACAAACCAATCCCAATCCATTAGCAAATAGAAACAATTCTTTTACAATTATATCTGCACATTCAGCCGCACTGTACAAACTTGTATCTACTCTCAAGCTATACTTTATATTTTTTGCCATCAATTCCTGTTGTTCATCCGATTGACCTTCGTCTCGATCTCCACGAATGATGTTCCTTTTTCTGCATATATCCAGCGGACAGTATACTTCAACCACATCAAGAGGGTTATTTTTCAGTATTTCTGTCAACTGCTGATAATGGGGCGTGATTTCCTCTCTTTCAACTAATATTCCGTCAATCAGTACGTTTTTCCCCATATCCGAATAGAGTCTCGCCGTGTGGTACATCATGATGATTACTTCGCTGAGATATTTCCAATAGTTCTCACGCAAAAATTTTTCTCCGACCATCTCCTGAAACAAATCATTGGCCACCACATAAAAAAATACATCATCCCGCTCCTGAAGCGCTTCAACGATGGATGTTTTACCTGAGCTTGTTACTCCGTTTAAGAAAATAATACGTCCCTTTTCCAATTCCCATTTTCCTCCCGCTCCCATGCCTGGAACGGCTCAAATGCCGGTCCCTCTTATCATTTACCTTATTTCTTACTGATTTTTCCGGAAACTGCCAGGCTGAGCAGAAAACCAATCACGAGCAATCGCAGGCATTGTCCGGCTTACGAGTCAGCTCATAGGCTTCCGCATAATCGCCGCAATGCAGCACAGGGATCAAAGGATCCGGCTGTGCCAGAGTCTTTTGAACATCAATCACTCTCTGGTTGGAGCTTCCCTTCCAGAGCAGCTTCGCATCCTTCTCATCCTCATGGAACTCTCCGTCTACCAGCACATCCACAAACCTCATCATGGGATAGTACAAAATATGCTCCCAGGTATCCCCTGTGTACAGCCAAATAGTCTTCTGCGGATACTTCTCCTTTATCTCGGCCATTAGCTCCCGCACTCCAATCCTATTGGCCGGATGAAGGGGATCCCCGCCGGAAAAGGTGATCCCCGATATATAGCTTTTATCAAGCTGTTCAAATATCTCCGCTTTGGCGCTATCGTCAAAGGCAAGCCCGCCGTCCGGATCCCAGGTCACCGGATTCTGACAGTTTTTGCAGCAATGACTGCACCCGGCAACCCACAGCACCACCCGCAATCCGTCGCCGTTCTTCATGTCATCCTTTGTTATATCATGATACCTCATAAAATATCCCTTCCACTTCTATCCTTTTAAAACCCCTATTAAAACAGTATACGTCAGGCACTAAGCCCACCTCTTTTGGCCGGCACAAACAATTGATAAACTTGGTGCAAGTCCGGAAGAACGCCGACTTTGCGTTCTTCCTATGTGAAGTTTTAGAATTTCTTTGTCTGCGTCTTTTGCAGACTTAGAAATTCTCTTCACATTTTACATGGACTTCCGTTCCGCAATTTCCGCCATCTTTGCGTCATTCAGCCTGGTATCCCCATGAACCCGGGAATAAGACAGGTAGCCGTTCATACGGTCAATCTTTGTCAGATTGCGGCTTCCGCATTTAGGGCAGACATCCATCTCCAGCTCCTGGTGCCCGCAGTCATCACAGTACGCCAGAGACAAATTGACTCCCTCATAAAATCCCATTTCCATTGCCCGGTGGATCAGGGTTTTGATTGCGTCGATATTATAATCGATAGGATATTTTACATATTGTATCTTGCCGCCGTTGCAGAGATTCCAGAAGCGTTCCTCCATGTCCTGCTTCTCGATGGGTGTAATGTCCTCGGATACATGACAGTGGAAACTGTTACTCACATACTCCCTGTCCGATACTCCTTCCACAATGCCATATTTCTTGCGGAACTGCTTTACCTGTACCCCGCAGAGATTCTCCGCCGGCGTTCCGTATATGGCATACAGGTTTCCGTCCTCTTCCTTAAACTCATTCACCTTTGCGTTGATATATTCCATAACCTCCAGGGCAAACTTTCCGTCCTCCACAAGAGATTTCCCGTTATACAGCTCCTGAAGCTCGTTCAGAGCCGTAATACCGAAGCTGGCGGTAGCAGACTTAAGCAGGGGCTTGATCTTATCATGCAGTCCCAGGTGCCCGTTTAAGAAACCGCCCTCACAGTAAGCCAGCGGGTTGGTGGAAGCACGCATTTCCCCCAAATAAGCATAGGTACGGATATGAAGCTGGCGGATCAGATTCAGGTAATAGTCCAGTACCTCATAAAAATCCCTGCTCTCCTTTCTGGCTTTGGCCAGAATCATAGGCAGATGAAGGGACACCGCCCCGATGTTGAAGCGTCCCACAAATACAGGCTGGTCAGTATCGTCAGCAGGGTGCATACCCCCTCTCTCATACCAGGGAGACAGGAAAGCCCTGCAGCCCATGGGAGAAATAATCTTTCCATACTGCTTATAGATGCTTGCCACATATCCCTTACCCGTAAGGCTCAGCCAGTCAGGGTACATGGTCTTGGCAGAGCATTTAACTCCCGCCTCAAACACATCCTCCAGCGGCTTTCCAGGCCCGTGCAGGTTCTCGTCATACAAAAATACAATCTTGGGAAACAGCACCGGCTTCTTGCAGTCCTTCTTGCCCTGTCCCCGTCTTCTCACGTTCAGCATGGTGATGGTAGCCAGCTTTGCAAACCTGCCGGTGCCGGTGCCCGCCGTCACCGTAATAAAAGGATAATCGCCCCGGCTGCTTCCCACCGTATTGAACTTATACTCCCAGCCCTGAAATCCCTGTTCATACTCCCGCACCACATCCGCGTAGGCTTCTGCCTCTGCGGTATCTCTGTCAATCCCCAGCCGGATATACTTGTCCACATACTTGTCATAGGATTTCTCCGCATAGGGCTCCAGGATCAAATCCACGCTGGGCACCGTAAACCCGCCATACTGCTGGCTTGCGGCGCTTAAAACAATATCCCCGATCACGTCAAAAGCCACATCCAGAGACTTGGGCTCATTGTACCAGACATTTCCCATCTCAAAGCCGCCTTCCAGCACATTCTTTACATCAAAAAGACAGCAGTTCATGGTATCTCTTCTGGCAGACATATCATGTACATAAATATAACCGTCACGGCAGGCCTGAATCTCTTCCGTTGTCAGGAAGAACTTCTGATACAGCTCCTTATTCAGCTGGTTAAAGATCAGACTCCTTTTGGTAGCCACCAGCGCGGAGTCGGTATTTGCATTTTCCTTGTCCCCGATATACATAATGGACTGACTCTTCTTGTACACATCATCCAGCATACGCACAAAGTCCTGCTTATAGTTACGGTAATCCCTGTAACTCTTTGCCACCACCGGCTTTACCTGCTCCAAAGCGCTCTCCACAATATTGTGCATAACGGGGATCGGAATCTCATCCACATCCATTTCATTGACTTTATCAATCACATACTGACAAATACTGCTTTCTTCCTCCGCAGTGAATTTTGTCAAAGCCCGGTATGCGCTCTTTGCCACCGCATTGATGACCTTCTGCACATTAAAGAGTTCCTTACTGCCATCCTTCTTGATGACATAAACCTCTTTTTGCGGCTTAAATTCTTCTCCGTAATTGATATTTTCCGTAACTGCCTGATCAAAATTACTGCTCATAGATTCCTTTCCCTTCCGTTTCATTCATGGCATCTCATCATTTATTTCCCGGTTCCGTGTTTTTTTCTGCGCTATACAAAATATAGAATTCGATGCCTTTTTAATCTCTATATATTGTGCCATCACTAAACAGTATAAGAAAGAATCTCTCAATTGTCAACGAAGGGAACAAAAAAATATATACAAAAAAGGTACCTGAATTTTGGAATAAATTCAGATACCTGTCCTACTCTTCTTCTTTTTCCCGAGGCGCCTCCGGCAATTCTGCCGTCAGCTGCATGGTAGCCACAATATCCGTGAGCCATTTCCGATACCGTTCTTTTACGGAAGACGGGGCAATTATCACAGCTTCCCTTCCGATTCCGGACAGCCAGCCGAAAAACTGTCCGCTGACCGCCACCTTCACACGAATCCGAAAAATCCTGTCCGTCATGGGACGAATATCCGCCTCCCTGCCAAACCGATCCAGCACAACGCCAACCAGCCTGTTGGGAAACTGCAGCGTAACGGTTTCCGTCTCGCCGCTGAACATGCCGAAGGTCTGGTTTGTATAGGCGGCAGGATCTATTTCGGAAAACCGTTCCAGCCCTTCCCTGGCTTCCTTCAGCACCTTTACCTGGCCCATTTTGTCCACCCGGTAATGCTTCATGATACCGTCGGTTCCGTCATATGCTGCCAGATAATAATTTTCTTCCTTCCAGATCAGCGCCCACGGACTGGCCTGCTTCCTGCTCCCGACCCGGGGCACCAGCTCCTTTTTCAAATTCCAGTCCAGATACTGAAACTCGATCTGCTTATCCCCCTGAATCGCTTTGTGGATATTATCGATATTGTAGTAAATGCTTTCGTTCTCTGTCTTAATGCGCCCTGCCACATAGACCTGTCTCTGCAGCTTTCCGGCGTCATACTTCCCGGCCATATGCTCCAGCTTCTTAATCAGACTCCTGGATTTTCTGGTAGTGATAAACCGTGAGGACTGCACCGCATCTACCAGAAGCTTTAATTCCGCCAGTTCAAAATCCCGGCTGGCCATATAGTATCCGCC
>CAZAMX010000123.1:0-6780 GCA_964486095.1 uncultured Acetatifactor sp.
ATCCGGAGAACAGGATTGCCATTCAGTATACAGGGAAAACACTGAAGGATTTTGAGTTAAGCGGCAGCAGAAAGGAAGGATAGCAGGATGAAGGAAAATAAAGGCAGAAGATTGACCTGGATAAAGGCGACCAAATATCTTTTGGATTTTATGTTTTACGGGGGAATTCTGGTGACGGCGTCCCTGCCCTGGAGCATTCGGTGGATCGGGAAGCAGCTGCCCTATTTAATTGAACATTATGAGGAATCCGTCATCATTTATTTTGTGCTGGGTATCGCGGCGGAAAAGCTGCTCTGGGAGCTGCGGAAAATTTTTAAGACAGTGCTGGCGGGAAACTGCTTTGTCCGTGAGAACGTGGTCAGTCTGCAGAAAATGGGAAACTGGAGCTTTTTTATCGCTTTAATGGCAGGGGTCAGAAGCATTGTATATATGACCGTAGCCATGGGGGTGGTTATTCTTGTATTCCTGATCGCCGGACTGTTCAGCAAGGTGCTGAGCTTTGTGTTTGAACAGGCGGTGGGGTACAAGGAAGAGACGGACTGGACCATATAGGAGGGAACCATGGGGATCATTGTGAATCTGGACGTGATGATGGCAAAGCGTAAAATGAGCCTGACGGATCTGGCCGGAAAGGTGGATCTTACGCTGGCAAATCTGTCCATTTTAAAAAATAATAAGGCAAGGGCGGTGCGGTTTTCCACACTGGAGGCGATCTGTAAGGCCTTAAACTGTCAGCCGGGGGATATTCTGGAATATGTGGAGGATGATGGGGCGGCTATGCAGGATGAAACGATGTGAAGGCATGAAAGGAGCAGGGTATGACGGGAACAGAACAAACTATTTGGGCGGAGCCTGACACAGCGGGGAGAGCGGGAAACGGAAGAAGCGGAATGCCGATCATGTCTGGATGGGAAAAATGCAGGGGCGGACGGAAAATTTTGGGGTGCGCACCTTCAACCTGTCCAGGTACCTGATGCTTCAGCGTCTGAAGCAGGCGGCAGCTTTTTCGCAGTAATCACATAGCTGATAACCAGTATGATGTCTGCGCCCAGCCAGGCGGCAATCTCCGCGAAAAAGATACCTGTTTCCCCCACTGCCAGGGGCAGCAGCAGCGCCGTGGAGGTGCGCATGGCAAATTCTCCGATGCCGGACAGCATGGGAAGCAGGGTATTGCCCATGCCCTGGATCGCGGAGCGGACAACATGCAGAATGTATAAGATTGGCAGGCAGATGCTCATGACTGCAAGATAAAAATAGGCGATTTCCATGGTCTTTTCCACTTCTTCCGGGGTGCCGGAGATGAAGCAGCCAAGGATCAGTCTGCCGAATACCAGCATGACAATGCCGATACAGACAGAGGTGGCCAGTGCCAGGCCTAAAGCGGAGCGCATTCCTCTGCGGATGCGGTCCGTTTTTCCTGCACCCAGATTCTGCCCCACATAGGTGATCATGGCATAACCATAGGAAGTAGCGGCAATTTCTAACAGGCCGTAAAGCTTGTTCGTGGCGGTGAACCCGGCAATGAAGAGCACGCCGGCACCATTGACAACAAACTGAACGATCATCCCGCCGATGGCAATAATGCAGTTTTGAAATGCCATGGGGAAGCCGAGCTTCAACAGCTTTCCCGGCAAGCCCTGCTCCGGGCGGAAGTCCTCTGCGCCGATCTTCATGATCTGTATTTTGGAAATATGATACAGGCAGTAAGCTCCTGATACGAGCTGTGCAATCAGGGTGGCCACGGCGGCTCCGGCAATGCCCCACCGGAATACCATTACGAACAGCAGATCCAGAACAATATTGGTCAGCGAAGCCACCACCATGGCGTAAAGAGGTGTCTGCCCGTCTCCCAGTGAGCGCAGGACGCAGGCAAAGAGGTTATATGCCATGACGATGGGAATGCCTAAAAACATAATGCGCAGATACAGCAGGGTGTCGCCCAGAATATCAGCGGGAGTCTGCAGCAAAAGAAGGACGGGCCTGGCGATCAGCTGCCCGGCGGCAATCAGCGTAAGGGCAAAGACAGCCGAGAGAATGCCGGAGCTGCAGATGACTTTTCGGAGCCGATGGAAATTTCCTGCGCCGAATTCCTGAGCCATGAGGATGGCAAAGCCCTGGGTGAAGCCCTGAATGATTCCCAGCATCATCCAGTTCAGCCAGTCGGAGGCCCCTAATGCGGCCAGAGCCTTGACACCCAGAAACTTACCCACTACGGCGGTATCCACAACCGTATATAGCTGCTGGAATACATTGCCTGCCATCAGCGGCAGGGCGAAGGTCAATATTAATTTACCGGGTTTCCCCTCGGTCATGCTTTTGATATGGGAGGTCATCTTTTTTCTCCGTCTGCGGCAGCATACTGAAATACTTGCGCCCACTGGGGGCTGGATTGGCAATGCGGGGTATTCCAAAAGGTCTTTTGTCTTATAAATATGGGAATCCTCATAATGTAAGGCTTTATTCTAACTATATCAAAAACCCGCGGAAAAGCAACATGATTTTATAATTCCGGCAGCAGGCTTTCCGGAAGGTTTTCCAGAAACGCACAAAGGGCAGCAGGGCTGTTTTCGGGCGCCTGCCGGCTTGACATTTTTTGCTTTTTTTCATAAGGTATTTGTAAAGGTGTTTGGGAAGGCGGGTCTGGGAGTATGCTGTTCATCGGTGCAAAAATACAGGAATATCGAAAAAAGCAGGGCTTAAGTCAGGAGGAATTTGCGGCTAAGGTCGGCGTGACGAGGCAGGCGGTATCTAAATGGGAAACCGATCGGGCATATCCTGATCTGGACAAGCTGGTGGCAATCTGCGATATTTTGCAGATCAGTATTACGGGACTGGTTTACGGGGAGACTGGGCCGCTTATGGGGCAGGCAGCAGGGCCGGCGCAGGTAGGAAGAGCAGCCGGGAGCGCATCGGCATCCGCCGGGGAGGAGCCGGTGCCGAAAGAGGCATTTTCTGGAGAAGAGCCGGTGCCGAAAGAAGCATCTGCCGGAGAAGCCCGGAGAGCGGCGGCACCCTTACGTCTGTGGGTATTGCTTGCGCTGGTCGGGGGAATGTTCCTTTTCTGCGGGGCGCTTTTGGCGACGGTGCTGACGCATAATGCCTGGAAAAAAGAGGATGCTTTGGCAGAACGGGTGCGGGTGGAAAGAGTATATCAGCAGTATACCAAGGCGGATGTTTCCTTTTTCGATGAGGTATCCCGCAGGGTTGTAAAAACGGTATGGCTGGATGTGAACGGCATCAGGGAAGGCGATTACCTGGTCTGCTATACAGACGAGGAACAAAAGGGCATTTATTATGGGTATCGCGGTCCTACGCTGATTGTTTTGGGTGTGGTGGAGCTGGTCCTTTTTATCATATTTTTGATTGGTCTTGCCGAGTGCAGGCATTTCGCAGGCAAAAACGGAGGGTCGATGCCGGCGGAAGAGGTAAGAGCGAAAGGCCGGCCGATAACGGAGGAAGAAATAAAGGAGAGCAAACGGCGATGAACGGAATCAGGAAAGCGGCATGTATCGCAGCGGCGGGAGTATGGCTGCTCGCGCTCTTTTGCGGGTTGTGGTTTGCGGGTGTGCTCTCCGTGGGAGGAAAGGGCAGCCCCGGCGATGAGCAGGAGAAATCAGCGGCGGAGGAAGCGGGAGCAGGCAAGGGGAAGGAACTGCCCCGGGTCTGGGAGGTGGTATTTAAGGGAATGAAGTTTACCCTGCCCCAGAAGGGAAAGGTGCATCTTCACGGAAGCGGCTGCATGAATATCAGGCGGGATGATCGGTATCTGATTCAGATCAATATCGAGGAAGATACGGTGGATGAAATGTGGACGCGCATGGAACAAAAGCGGGAGTCGCTGATAAAGGCCGGCTATCGGATGGAGAAGGAGGCGGAGCGCAGCAAGGAAGAGGGTTTTGATTATGTCCGCTATGTAATCAGTCTGGAGAAGGAGCGGGGGAGTAACTATGACCGCACCTATTTTGAAGTGATTCTGGCGCCGGCGGATGAGGGGAGACATATGCTGGTGGTGATTCCGTATGACGGGATCGACATGGATAAGCTGGATGGGACAATGCGTGAAAAGGTATATGAAGAGGCGCTTGCCCGGGCAAGGGATATTTGGGAGGAGGCCGGCCCAACGGACGAGCTGGACGATGAGGTGGGAATGCTTTGGATGGAGGATCGGAATCTGGATCCGGAACTTGCGTATATTTCAGAAGACACCATTGTGTACGGGGACGGGCAGCACAGCCTGACTTACCGGCTGCCGGAGCACTGTATGCTGACGATAGACAATATTGCCGGAAAGACTTATTTTGACGAGGATCATCAGGTTTACATTCAGACAAATGTGTTGAAGTATACCTGGATGACGGCCAGGGACATGGCGGATTCTATTGCTGACGGGGAGCTTTCCCGCCCTCTGGCAGCAGGGGAGACAACGGTAGGAGGCAGGACTTTTTATTATTACACTTATTCGGTTATGGAATATGGGAAAAATGAAACTTCGACGGTGTATCAGTTTTATGGATATTGTGATTTGGAGGACGGAAGTATTTATTCCATACGCGGCTATGCGGAGGATAATCCGCAGGCGGCAGACGAGGCCTATTATCTGGAATGGATGAATATCAGCGTATTTTAAGGCAGGAAACGAACAGTTGCGGCTCTGCAACCAGATTTTGCTTTTCATTCGGGGCGCTTTTTTTTTACAATCTATTTTGTGTGGCAGGCACAGACTACATGATTAACAGGGAGGAACAGATGAAGAAAAATGGGAAAAGAACAGGAAAGATGAAAAGAGCAGGGGCCGCCGTGCTGCTGGCGGTGCTGCTGTGCGGCCTGACCGCCTGCGGCGGCACGGAGAGGGAATGGAAGACAGAGTTTTCTTCTGCGGACTGGAAAACGCTGGAGCTGTCACTGGACGGACGGATATTAACATTTCCTATCTTATGTACGGATCTTGAGGCCGTGGGATATAAGATTGATACGGACAAGGCTAGCCGTATGGAGGTGCTGGAAGCCGGATACTATACTACCGGCGTTCCCATGGAGAATAAGGAAGGAGTGAAGATCTATGTCCGCTTTAAGAACTTCGGGGAAAAGGACAAAAGCCTGAAGGACTGTGAGGTGTATGGGCTCTCACTTCATTACGACGACTATGAGGGCGCAAATCCGGAGGTGCTGCTGTGCTGCGGGATTACCTTTGATTCTACGGTGGACGAGGTCAGAGAGGCCATGGGAGAACCGTATGATTATCATAAAAGCGAGAGTGATTTCACGGAAGGTGTATATACGGAGATTTTGAAATATTATGTTACCGAGTCGGTCCACAGCAGCAATATTGAGTTTAGCTTTTATAATGGAGAGATGTATCAGATTGCGATTGTAAATACGGACTGATCCAAAACAAAAGAAATACTGGAGGATGATTATGAAAATCAAAAAAGTGATGCTGGCAGCTTTTATCATGATAGCGATAAATGTCTCCCTGACCGCCTGCGGTAAGGAAGAAAATGGGACCTCCCGGGAATCCTCCGGGCAGAAGACAGAGAGTATGAAGCCAACAGAAGAAACCGGATCGCCAGAAGGAATTGAGTCGGCAAAAGAAAGCGGATCGACAGCGGAAACGGGCTCGACAGAAGAAAGTACTTCAGAAGCCTTGGACATGGAAACAGGGGCGGAGAGCAGCGAAGAAAGCAGTGAAGCGCCGGCGGAATTTACTATCCCCGTCCAGGAGAATTTTACGCCGGTGGAGGGCTTGAGCGATAAGTATGCCGATCTGGAGAACAGGTCATTTGCCTACAATGGAAAGGTTTTTACACTGGGTGTGAGCACGCTGAAGGATTTGATTGACGGGGGCCTTCCGTTTAGCGAAAACGACTTAAACAATAAGGGAAATAATGTAAATAAAAATTATGAAACAAGCAGGTATACGGTAAGAGTTAATGACTATGTGACAATGCAGTTGAAATTTGTGAATATAACGGAGGGGAATCTGACGGAAGAAGAGTGCCTGCTGTCATATGTTAGATTTTTCTATCTCTATGTGCCGCAGCCTGATTATGATCCTGATAGGAATGCAAAGATAACAGATTATATTTTTGATGCGGCGAATGTTGTCTGCTTTTCCTTCCCGGCAATCCTTACCAAAGAGCAGCTGCTGGAAAACTGCAGTGAGGGTGCGGAACAGGATGAATATAATAATGTTGATTACCGCATCAAGTCAGAGGTCTACTTGGGCAGCAGCGGTTATCACTTTGAATTTGACAAAAACACAAACCAGATGGATGATATGTCAATGAGCTGGCTTCCGTGAAGAAGAATAACCGGATTTCTTCTGCGTGAAGGCACCCTATTCGTATCCGACTCCTGCACAAGGGAGTCGGATACATTCCGCCGGGAGAGGGCTTGAGCGATAAGGATGCCGATCCGGAGAACGGTCTATTTCCGATCTTTGAATTGCTCATACTCTGCGATTAGTTCTTGAAATCCTGAGGAATTTTGCAACAGAGGTTCTTTTTCCATTGCAGAAAGGATTACAGGAACCATTTGCTCCGCTTGAGCGGCTTGCTCGGGTATGCGATTAAACAATAAGGTTTTATCCATATTCCATGGTTCGCGCATTGCCGCAAGCATTTCTCTCAAAATGGAAATACATTTGTCGGCATCCTTTTCCGCAAAGGCGATTTCCAATGGTGCAGTGAATGCGCTATACTTCCACATTTCAAAAAGCGCGACCATCTGTGTCGATTTATCTGCTATCTTTTTTGCAGTGAGAAGCTCGCCGCACTCTAA
>CAZAMX010000124.1:0-6767 GCA_964486095.1 uncultured Acetatifactor sp.
GAAAATATCAGCGGAACGATCAACAATGAAGGGGCTTATGCCTTGATTCTGGGAGATTCGGTTTACCTGGCTTACTCCGGCGGAGATGCCTGCGGCTATTATTATGCAGTGGGGTATCTCACCGCGGCAGCGGACAGTAACCTGTTGAATGCGAAAAATTGGACTAAGCTTCCTACGGCGGTATTCAGTTCCTCTTCTATAGAGGGGATTCAGGGGCCGGGTCACAATTCCTTTTTCCGGGATGAGCAGGGCAGGCTGATGATTGCCTATCATGCTCAGGAGCGTGAAAAATATTTTAAGCGATGCAGTGCTTTTCATAGGGTACATGTCTCAAAATCAGGTTTTCCGCTGCTAAATGTGGCGGGGGAGAGAGACCTGGCAAAGAAGCTGTGTAAGGTGGAGTTTACCTTCACCATGGAGACTTGACTCCCAACATTATTCTTACAGCCGGGCGGTTACGAGCCCTTTGGCAACAGACAGTTCAGCCTTCCGGCGGGGCTTGCGAATGCACCGCAAATCTGTTATAGTTATCTGGCAGTGTTATGTGCAAATCGAAACAGCGCAAAAGGGGAAAAGGCAGTGGAAGGAAAGTATACAGGGACACAAAGGCTGATGTGCCTGTTTATCATCTTCATTCTTATTTTTGCCGGGATGCACAGGGACGAGATCCCCGTGGATTCCTCTTTGGCGTATCCCGATTTCGGGACAGTGAGTCTGCAGAAGGTCAGCGGAGGCCAGGCGGCCGTTCTCTTCCGCGATAACAGGTCTGCAGGTCAGCTGGAGAATTTTAACGTCTTTCGTTCTGCTTATCGTTCCCTGGCGGGAATGCGGCCGGGACATTGGGCGACACTATTTCTGATTCCTGCATTGCTGCTTCTGAATCTTCTGATCAAGGAGAGGCTTCTGTCTCTCTGCGAGGCCTGCGAAAATCAATACGGGCGAAGAACTCTGGATTACATTCACCATAAGGACGGTAAAAAAGCATAACTGCCATGGAAATATCTGCCGAAACGCCTTTGCCGGGCAACCTGTCTGCACGGCCGGAGGTTTTCTTTGCGTGCAAAGTTTGTCTGGAACACCTGTTTTGGGTGCTCAGATGTTTTCTTTGTGTGCTTGAAATCTGCTATGCGCAGAAAATTGTAAATCGGAGGATTTTAATATGGTAGAAAAAATTGTATTTATTCTTATTTTAGCCATCGCCGTAGGCGGAGGCATCTTAGGATGTATTTATGAATTTGGGGGACGAAAAGCGGTACCTGAGGAAAGAACAGATTCGGAAAAGAAAGAGGGGGAAGAAGCATGAGCATCGGGCTGTGGATTTTGATTATTATAGGAGGAGCAGTAGGCTTTCTCTCTACTATGTATATTATGGTATCGTTGTTTGCGGTGTTTTTTTATAAGCTGTTCCGCAGGATCAAACATGGTATCTCTATATTTGATTGATTCCTGCAGGGTGTTGACTTGAATTATGACCGCCGGATCTTAAGAGGATCCGGCGGTTGATGGTACGCCTTGCGGCGCACGTTGCTAAATTGAATTTTGAGCGACAGCAATGAATGAAATCAACATAAATTCTGAAAACAAGAAGTAAAAAGAATAATATAAAAATAATTTTAAAATAAATACAAAAAAGTATTGACAAATAAAAGCGCGTGAATTATAATGAACTTACAACAGAGAGAGGAAAACATTACTTCCATAAAATACAGCTTAACATACTAAGCTGTAAGCCGAAATAAGTACTAGAACACTGCAGGCAGTAACATATTTCTTGAATTTTAAATGAGGGGTTGTTACTGTATATGACACAAGGAAAAGTGGAAAGGCACAAGGTAGAAATGGAAGAAAATGCAGACCTGAAAACTTCTGAAACTTCATAAGGAGGGACAGTCCATTGGACAGCGAACAGACATGAAGAAGCGCGTTGATCGAAATAGATTGATGCGCTTCTTCACATGTGTGCCGTCGGGCCCATGGCGACTCAGCGGAATCTGTCTGATTGCGCAATCCCTGATTGGAGCAGCGGAGTCAGCTTTTGAGAAAAAAAGCCATTGCGGCGGCCTGTGCCAGAAAGATAGCGGGCATACCGTATTTAAAGTACCAGTGTCTGGTTTTATGCCGGAAATGCTGCATCCCCAGAGTGCAGCCCAGGGCTCCGCCTAAAAGCGCAGTCAGAAATAAAGAAGCCTCCGAGATGCGCCAGGCACCCCGGATGGCTCTTTTTTTGTCTATGCCCATGAAACTAAAGCCTGCAATATTAATGATCGTGTAATAGATCAAAAAGATGGTCATAACGGCTCCTTAAAAGAGATTTTCACCCTGCTGTGACATTTTCATTGCCCGCACCTTGCAGGAGAGGCCAAAGAGATTGATGAAGCCCTCTGCGTCGTGGTGGTCATACAGATCTCCCGTGGTAAAGGAAGCGATGCTTTCATTGTAAAGGGAGTAGGGGGAGGTGGTTCCCGCCTTGATGATGTTGCCCTTGTAAAGCTTGAATTTTACCTCGCCTGTCACATATTTCTGAGTTTCTTCAATAAATGCCTGCTCCGCCAGTCTTAAAGGGGTAAACCATTTCCCCTCGTATACCAGACTGGCAAAGCGGCCGCCCATTTCTTTTTTCATGGCATAAGTATCCCGGTCCAGGATCAGCTCTTCCAGCTGCTGATGAGCCTCCATGAGGATGGTGCCGCCGGGAGTTTCATATACGCCCCGGGACTTCATGCCTACCACACGATTTTCCACAATGTCAATGATACCGATGCCATGCTTGCCGCCAAGTTCGTTGAGGGCGGTGATAATTTCGGATACCTTCATCTTCTTCCCGTTGACGGAAGTGGGAATGCCCTTTTCAAAGGTCATGGTCACGTATTCTCCCTCATCGGGAGCCTTTTCCGGAGTGGTGCCCAGTACCAGCAGATGCTCGAAATTGGGCTCGTTGGCGGGATCCTCCAGCTCCAGCCCTTCATGACTGATATGCCATATATTCCGATCCCGGCTGTAGGAGGAATCTGCGGAAAACGGGAGGTGGATGCCATGGGCCTTGCAGTATGCAATCTCCGATTCCCGGGAATCCATGGTCCACTTGTCATTTCTCCAGGCAGCAATAATCTTGATGTCGGGAGCCAGCGCCTTGATGCCCAATTCAAAGCGGATCTGATCGTTGCCCTTGCCGGTGGCACCGTGGCAGATAGCGGCAGCGCCTTCCTTGCGGGCAATTTCCACCAGCTTCTTTGCAATCAGGGGTCTTGCCATAGAAGTACCCAGCAGGTACTTGTTTTCATATACTGCGCCGGCTTGCACGCAGGGTACAATATAGTCGTCGCAGAATTCGTCGATGACATTTTCGATATACAGCTTGGATGCGCCGCAGGACTTTGCGCGTTCCTCCAGGCCGTCCAGTTCTTCCGCCTGACCGCAGTCAACACAGACGCAGATAACCTCATAGTCAAAATTTTCCTTCAGCCAGGGAATGATGGCGGTGGTGTCCAGGCCGCCGGAATAAGCCAGAATTACTTTTTCTTTCATGCGCGATACCTCCGTAATTAATAACCGCTTGTTTTTTCTTTTGCGGCTATTATACAACAGAAAATATACAAATGCAAGTATAAATATGAATAAATCCAGGACGGATATGAATAAAATACCAAACATTATGCACCAAAGTGTATAAAAAAAGGATGCTACTGCATAAAAATACGAAAAAGTAGTGGACATTTGCGTAAAAAGTGGTATGATTAGAAA
Organism: uncultured Acetatifactor sp.; assembly: GCA_964486095.1. Classification (GTDB taxonomy): domain Bacteria; phylum Bacillota; class Clostridia; order Lachnospirales; family Lachnospiraceae; genus Acetatifactor. The sequence goes on from CAZAMX010000124.1 coordinate 3,742, forward strand.
GTACCGCAGGCTGCAGCTGAAAATTTACGATCCAAATTTGCAGGCAGACGGCATAAGACAGGACAGGAGATAAGGAGTATGATTAAGGTTGGTATTATCGGAGCAACAGGATATGCAGGCGGGGAGTTGGTGAGGATCCTGGCAGGCCACAGAGACGTGAAGATTATATGGTATGGCTCCAGGAGCTATATAGATCAGCGATATTGCCAAGTATATCGAAATATGTTCCAAATTGTGGAGGACGTCTGCCGGGACGATAATCTGCCGGAGCTGGCAGAGCAGGTGGATGTGATTTTTACCGCTACGCCCCAGGGTTTTCTGGCGGGAATCCTTACGGAAGAGATTTTGTCAAAGGTAAAGATTGTGGATCTGTCGGCGGACTACCGTATAAAGGATGTGGCCGTGTACGAAAAATGGTATGGCATTGAACACAAGTCGCCGCAGTTTATTCCGGAGGCGGTGTATGGCCTCTGTGAGGTCAACCGGAACAGGATTACGGAAAAGACCAGACTGGTGGCGAATCCGGGCTGCTATACCACCTGTTCCATTCTGACAGCCTATCCGCTGGTAAAGGAAGGGCTGATAGATGTGGATACTCTGATTATAGACGCCAAGTCCGGTACATCCGGCGCGGGCAGAGGGGCCAAGACAGCAAACCTGTTCTGTGAGGTCAATGAAAATATGAAGGCATACGGTGTGGCCAGCCATCGTCATACCCCCGAAATTGAAGAGCAGCTGGGATATGCAGGAAACTGCAGTGTGACCGTCAGTTTTACACCTCATTTGGTGCCCATGAACCGGGGAATCCTGGTGACGGAGTATGCCCTGTTGAAAAAAAAGGCGGACGGAAGCCTGCCTGGGGAGGAAGAAATCAGAGCGGCGTACAACAAGTATTTTGAAAAAGAGAAATTTGTCCGTGTGTTGGATCAGGGAATCTGCCCGGAGACAAAATGGGTGGAAGGCAGCAATTATGTGGATGTGAATTTTTGTATCGATAAAAGAACGGGGCGCATTATTATGATGGGCGCGCTGGATAATCTGGTGAAGGGTGCGGCAGGTCAGGCAGTGCAGAACATGAATTTGCTGTTTGGGCTGCCTGAGACGGAAGGACTGGAGCTGGTGCCCTGTTTCCCGTAGGGGAAGGGCTGAGGCTGGAGTTCTTGTGGGCGGAAAAGGAAACGCGGGTTTGAAATTCCGGAATCAGACAAGGAGTTTGTGACAGGAGGACTGTGCAAAAATATGAGGACACTGTGGGAAAAACTGAATCGGTTTGTGGCCTGGCTGGATGGGCTCCCTCTTTGGCCTCTGGGGATACTGCTTATGACGGTGGTATTTGCTCCTTATTTCATCTTAAAGGAAGGAAGCGTATTTCCGATTCATGACCAGTTGGATGAGACGATTTTAAGCTATGTGCTGAATGCCAGGTACCTGGGAACCGGCGCAGAAATATTTCCGGAGCTGCTGGGGGGAGTTAATGTCAGCGGCATGCAGCCTTCGGCGGTTCTTTTTATTCTTTTGTACCGAATATTTCCCGTGTTTGCGGCTTTTTTGATCCAATATGGGATCGTGTTTGCCTCCGGTTTTTTTGGCATGTACTTTTGTGTAAAGGAGATTACGGGCAGCAGTATTCTTGCCTGTGTGGCGGCGGGCTGCTTTTCCATGCTTCCCATTCAGCCTGTTTACGGCCTGTCGGTCATGGGAGTGCCGCTTTTATTATACAGCTTTCTGTGTCTGTATCGGAAGAAACACATTTTTTTAAGCTTTTTGCTGGTTTTCTTTTTTGGCCTCACCACCCACCTTGTACTGATCGGGTATGTGGCTCTGGGAATATGGGCTCTGGCGATTTTAGGTTTGGCGGGGAAGCATAAGCTGACCAAGCTGCCCGTTCTGGGATTTATATCTCTGCTGGTGATTTATCTTGGGGTAAATTACAGACTGTTTCTGGAGCTTTTGCTGGGAAAGAGCAGCTATGTAAGTCACAGGGAAGAGCAGCTAAGCGGTGCATCCCCCTTTTGGAATACGGTGTGGGACATGTTTTTAAACAGCGGCCAGCATGCCGCGTCGCTTCATAAATTCCTGATCCTTCCCATACTGGCCATGCTGGCGGCAGGAGCCTTTTTGTACCGGAGGATGGAAAAAAAGATAAGACAGCAATATATTGCGGCGGCAGCCGGGCTGGTCCTGCTGGTTGGAATTGCTTTTTTCTGCGGCATCTGCAGGTCTGCCCCCATAGTGAATTTTCGGAACGGCTGCAGCGGTTTCCTGCGCTATTTTCAGCCGGATCGTGTGTACTGGCTGTATCCTGCCGGCTGGTATCTGGAATTTGCTCTGTGTGCGTCCTTTTTATGGCATGTAATTAAGGGGGCAGAAACGATAAAGTGTTTGGCACTGCTGGCGCTTATCCTGCCTGCGCTGCAGGAAATAAAGGTAAATTCGTATTTTTATATGAATGTAAACCAGATCAATAACGGTTCCGGCATTACCGGCTATATTTCCTGGGAAAGCTGGTATGCGGAGGATTTAATGGCAGAGATCGAGCAGGCCATCGGGCGGGACATGAGTACCTTTCGGGTTGTACATCTGGGCATGAGCCCTGCGCCGGCCCTGATGCACGGCTTTTATACCGCGGACGGCTATTCCAATAATTATCCGCTGGAATATAAGCACAGCTTCCGTAGGGCAATGGAGCGGGAACTGGAAAAAAGTCCTGATACGGCAGTATATTTTGACACTTGGGGAAGCCGCTGTTATCTTTTTAACGGAGAATCGGGAACGGCCTATATGATCGGAAAGGACAGTCACTTCGTTTACCGGAACCTGGAGCTGAACATGGAGGCGCTGAAATCCTTAAACTGTGAGTATCTTTTTTCCTGCGGTGAGATTTTGAACGCAGAGGAAACGGGTCTGGAGCTTATGGGGTATTTTGAGACGGAAGAGAGCTATTGGGGCGTCTGGCTGTATAAAATCGCATAAAAAATGGAAGCAAAGGGGCTCGAACCCTTGGCCTCCCGCTAGTCAGGCGAGCG
>CAZAMX010000125.1:0-6766 GCA_964486095.1 uncultured Acetatifactor sp.
CATAGCCAATCCCATTGCAACCGTGCTCAGCGCTGCCATGATGCTTCGTTACAGCTTTGACCTGGACAGAGAAGCAGATGCCGTGGAGGCGGCTGTGAAGCAGGTTTTGAAGGACGGCTTCCGCACGGGAGATATTATGTCCTCAGGCTGTATGAGGGTAAGCTGTTCGGAAATGGGAGATTTACTGGCAGAGCGGATTCGTTAGGCGTCTTTAGTCTAAGAACTGCCTGCTGCGGAAGCAGGTATTTTCTCATGGAATGCGAGGAAATATGCAGATTTTGCGTAAATAGAGGAACGAGAAAAAGATAAGATGGCAAGAAAAGCCGTTTTTGCATGTAAACTTGCAATATCAGGGAACAAAAATTAAAATGAGTCCTCGCCGGAGGCGGGTATAGGAGGTGTAAATATGATAAGTGATAATGCAAGAGCCGGTATGCAGCAGGCCCCGGCAAGAAGTCTTTTTAATGCGCTTGGATTTACGGTTGAAGAGCTGAAAAAGCCCATGGTGGGTATTGTCAGTTCCTATAATGAGATCGTGCCGGGACATATGAATCTTGACAAGATCGTGGATGCCGTTAAGCTGGGGGTGGCGGAGGCAGGCGGTGTTCCCGTAGTATTTCCTGCAATTGCCGTGTGCGACGGTATCGCTATGGGGCATATCGGTATGAAATATTCTCTGGTGACCAGGGATCTGATTGCGGATTCTACAGAGTGTATGGCCATTGCCCATCAGTTTGATGCCCTTGTGATGGTGCCCAACTGTGACAAGAATGTGCCCGGACTGCTGATGGCGGCGGCCCGTTTGAACCTGCCCACGGTATTTGTGTCCGGCGGTCCCATGCTGGCAGGGCATGTGAAGGGGCAGAAGAGAAGCCTTTCCTCCATGTTTGAAGCGGTGGGTTCCTATGCGGCAGGCACCATGACCGAGGAAGATGTATGCGAATTTGAAAATAAGGTATGTCCCACCTGTGGTTCCTGCTCCGGAATGTATACGGCAAATTCCATGAACTGTCTGACGGAGGCGCTGGGAATGGGGCTTAGAGGAAACGGCACCATTCCGGCAGTTTACTCCGAGCGCATCAAGCTGGCCAAGCATGCCGGTATGGCTGTAATGGAAATGTTCCGCAGGAATATCCGGGCCAGGGATATTATTACCAGGGATGCAATTATGAATGCGTTGACCGTGGATATGGCGCTGGGCTGTTCCACCAATTCCATGCTGCATCTGCCGGCCATTGCTCATGAGATCGGCTTTGACTTTGACATCAGCCTGGCTAATCCTGTCAGTGAGAAGACGCCTAATCTGTGCCATCTTGCGCCGGCAGGTCCCACCTACATGGAAGACTTAAACGAGGCGGGGGGCGTGTATGCGGTCATTAAGGAGCTGGCGGACATCGGACTGTTAAATACCGGCTGTATGACGGTTACCGGAAAGACCATAGGAGAAAATATTGCGAATGCAGTGAATATGAATCCTGAGGTTATCCGCCCGGTAAGCAATCCTTACAGCAAAACAGGAGGGCTTGCAGTACTGAAGGGTAATCTTGCCCCGGACGGCTCCGTGGTGAAGCGTTCCGCCGTGGTGGAGGAAATGATGGTACATGAGGGCCCGGCCAGGGTCTTTGACTGTGAGGAAGACGCAATTGAAGCCATCAAAGGCGGAAAGATTGTGGAGGGAGATGTGGTGGTCATCCGCTATGAGGGTCCTAAGGGCGGTCCCGGCATGAGAGAGATGTTGAATCCTACATCAGCAATTGCAGGCATGGGTCTGGGATCATCCGTTGCGTTGATTACAGATGGGCGGTTCTCCGGGGCTTCCAGGGGAGCTTCCATCGGTCATGTATCTCCTGAGGCGGCAGTGTGCGGCCCCATTGCTCTGGTGGAGGAAGGCGATATTATCAGCATTAATATCCCTGAACTTTCCTTAAACGTGAAAGTATCCGACGAAGAGCTGGCGGCCCGGAGGGCAAAGTGGCAGCCCAGGGAGCCGGAGGTGACTGCCGGGTACCTGTCCAGGTACAGGGAGCTTGTCACAAGCGGTAACCGGGGAGCAATCTTGGAATTTCCCAAAGCGTAGAATGCAAGAACAGAACGGAGGAACGGATATGCAGTTAAATGGTTCGGAGATCGTGGTGGAATGTTTAAAGGAGCAGGGGGTAGACACCGTATTCGGTTATCCCGGCGGTGCAATCCTGAATATATATGATGCTCTATACAAGCACAGCAGCGAGATTCATCATATATTGACTTCACATGAACAGGGTGCGGCTCATGCGGCGGACGGCTTTGCAAGGGCGACCGGGAAGGTGGGAGTGTGCTTGGCCACCTGCGGCCCGGGGGCCACAAATCTGGTGACCGGAATTGCTACGGCCTACATGGATTCCGTACCCATGGTGGCTATTACCGCGAATGTAACGCTGCCTCTGCTGGGAAAGGACAGCTTTCAGGAGGTAGATATTGCCGGGGTTACCATGCCCATTACCAAACACGGATATATTGTAAAGAATGTAGAGGAACTGGCGCCTACCCTGCGCAGGGCCTTTGAAATTGCCAGAAGCGGAAGGCCCGGCCCGGTGCTGGTGGATATTACCAAGGATGTGACGGCGGCTGTCTGTGAGTATACGCCGGAAAAGCCGAAAGCAGTCTCAGGGAAAGCAAATTCTTCCTGGACGGAGGAACAATTGGACACGGTGGCGGAATATATTAAGGTATCCAAAAAGCCATTTATTTATCTGGGCGGGGGAGCCATTATTTCGGAGGCCTATGAAGAAGCTGCACAGCTGGCGGAGCTGATTGACGCTCCTGTCTGTGATACCCTGATGGGGAAGGGCGGATTTGACGGCCGGAGTCCTCGCTATACCGGGATGATCGGTATGCACGGCACCAAGGCGTCCAACCTGGGAGTCAGTCAATGTGATCTGCTGATTGCCCTGGGAGCCAGGTTTTCGGATCGGGTTACGGGAAATCCCAAGAAATTTGCGGAAAATGCCCGGATTGTACAAATAGACATTGATGCGGCGGAGATTAACAAGAATATCCGCGTGGATATGGGAATCGTGGGAGACTTAAAAGAGGTTTTGACGCAGCTGAACAAGCGGCTGGAACAGCAGGATCACAGCGGCTGGATGAGTAAGATCACGGAGCTGAAAGAAAAGTATCCCTTAAAATATGACGACAGCCGGCTTTCCTGCCCCTATGTGATAGAGACGATAGACAAGGTGACAAAGGGAGAAGCGTTGATTACCACGGACGTGGGACAGCATCAGATGTGGGCGGCACAGTATTATCATTACACGAAGCCCCGCACCTTTCTGTCATCCGGCGGTCTGGGCACTATGGGATACGGCCTTGGAGCCTGCATTGGCGCTCAGGTGGGACAGCCAGACAAAATCTGCATTAATATAGCGGGAGACGGGTGTTTTCGGATGAATATGAACGAGCTTGCCACGGCCAGCCGTTACAATATTCCCATCATCAATGTGATTATTAACAACCGGGTGCTGGGCATGGTGCGGCAGTGGCAGACCCTGTTTTACGGCAAGCGCTATTCCCAGACGGTGCTTAACGATAAAGTGGACTTCTGCAAGGTGGCAGAGGCTTTGGGATGCACGGCAATTTGTGTAACCACAAAGGAAGAGGTACAGCCTGCCATCGAGAAGGCTATATCTTTAAAAAGCCCGGTGGTGATTGAGTGTATGATCCCGGAGGATGATAAAGTATTTCCCATGGTTCCGGCGGGAGCGCCCATTGCGGAAGTATTTGACGGTGATGACGTAAAGAATGATTGACATGATTGATGGTAAGAGGGAATGAAAAAGCTGGGTCGCTTCCTTGTGCTGGTGTTCCTGTGCGGCATGCTTGTGTTGCTTGGCGGGTTCCTGGCGCTGGGTATGTATTATCGAAACAACTTTCCGGTGAACACTTGGATCAACGGAGTTTACTGCACGGGAAAGACTATAGAGCAGGTCAACGGGGAGCTGGCGGCACAGGCTGAAGTCCCGGATGTGGTGATCTTAGACGGGGCAGGCAGGGAATGGCTTGTCCCGTCAGAAGAGTTGGGGCTGTATCCTGATTATACTTCGGTGTTAAAGGAGTATATGCGCAAAAACGCCTCGGTGCTTTGGATGAACAATATGAGAGAGCCGGTCATAGTGGAGCTGGAGCCTGCACAGTACAGATGGGATGCCGGGAAGTTGGAGGAACAGTTCACGGCCCTTGAATTTGTACGGGAAGAGAGTCTTCGGGATGAGGGTTGCTCCATACGGTTGGACCGGGAGAACGGTTATTATCTGTATGATGGCAACAGTAAGCGGTTGAACATGGATAAAATGTTTGCATGTATTAAGAAGTGTCTGGCAGAGGGTAAATTGTCTGTTGATTTGTCCGGAGAAAGCTGTTATGAGGATCTGGAGGATACGCCGGAGGATGCTGAGCAGCGGATATTATGGGGAAAACTGCAGGATTATTTTGACTGCAAGCTCACCTATGACATGGGGGCGGAGCAGATTCCCTTTACCCCTGCCATACTAAGCTCCTTCTTAAAGGCGGACGAGAACGGGAAGCTGCTGCCGGATGAGGCAGGGCAGCTCGTGATTGACAGGGAGCAGGTGGAGCGCTGGGTGGATGAGCTGGCTTTAGCATATAATACCTGCGGCACCGAAAGAGAATTTACATCAAGCAGGGGCGATGTGGTTCTGGTAAAATATTCCACCTATGGCACGGAGCTGGATGCGAAGGCGGAAAAAGAGTATCTCTGGGAGGCGTTGTCCCGGAAGAGAAACGAAGAGGAAAAGCATATTCCTGCCTATCGTCAGGAAGGCTTTGTCAGAGGACTGGATGACATCGGTGATACTTATATAGAGGTGGATATGACCGAGCAGCATATGTATTATTATGTAGAGGGAGAGCTGAAGCTGGATACGGATGTGGTCACCGGCAAAACATCCGGCAAACGCCGAGGGACGCCGGAGGGCATTAACTTCGTCTATAATAAGCAGCGGAACCGGGTCTTAAGAGGAGCGGATTATGCCACTCCTGTGAAATACTGGATGCCGGTGAACGGGGCGGTAGGCATCCATGACGCGGACTGGCGCAGTGAGTTCGGCGGAGAAATCTATAAAAAGAACGGCTCCCATGGCTGTATCAATACACCCCCGAAAATCATGGCGGAGCTTTATGAGATGGTGGAGGTGGGAACGCCGGTGATTATGTTTTACTGAGGGTTTATTGATTTAAAAAGTTAATTATTTACTTGACTAAAGTGACAAGAAAGATTATTCTTATGTATAATCATTTGAAATAATTAATAATTTGAGATTAGGAGGAGCTTGAAATGTCCAGAGTTTACAATTTTTCCGCGGGGCCTGCGGTGCTGCCGGAAGAGGTGCTGCGTGAGGCGGCAGAGGAGATGCTTGATTATAAGGGGACGGGAATGTCCGTCATGGAGATGAGCCACAGGTCCAAGGCTTATGAGGCGATCATCAACGAGGCTGAGGCGGACTTAAGGGAGCTTATGAATATTCCCGATAATTATAAGGTGCTTTTCTTACAGGGCGGCGCAAGTCAGCAGTTTGCCATGATTCCCATGAATCTGATGAAAAACAGGGTGGCGGACTATATTGTCACCGGCCAGTGGGCAAAGAAGGCATATCAGGAAGCCTGCATTTATGGTAAGGCTAACAAGATTGCTTCCTCAGAGGATAAGACCTTTTCTTACATACCCGACTGCTCCGATCTTCCCATCAGTGAGGATGCGGATTATGTCTATATCTGTGAAAACAATACCATCTACGGAACGAAATATAAAACACTGCCCAATACCAAGGGAAAGCCCCTTGTGGCGGATGTCTCCAGCTGCTTTTTGTCCGAGCCGGTGGACGTGAGCAAGTACGGAGTCATTTACGGCGGCGTGCAGAAAAATATCGGTCCTGCAGGCGTTGTCATTGTAATTATCAGAGAGGACCTGATCACGGAGGATGTGCTGCCCGGCACTCCCACCATGTTAAAGTACAAAATCCATGCGGATAATGCTTCTCTGTACAATACGCCTCCCGCATACGGAATTTATATCTGCGGCAAGGTATTTAAATGGCTCAAAGCAAAGGGCGGCCTTGAAGCAATGAAGGAGTATAACGAGAAGAAGGCAAAGATTCTTTATGACTATCGGGATGAAAGCAGGCTCTTTAAAGGAACCGTGCGCAAGGAGGATCGTTCCCTGATGAATGTTCCTTTTGTCACCGGTGACGAAGAGCTGGACGCGAAGTTTGTAAAGGAGGCCACAGCTGCCGGATTTGTAAACTTAAAGGGTCATAGGACTGTTGGCGGCATGCGTGCCAGCATTTACAACGCAATGCCCATAGAGGGAGTGGAAAAGCTGGTGGCATTTATGAGGGAATTTGAAAAGCAGAACCAGTGATAACTGGATGCAGGAAAATGGAGGATAAAAGGATAAATGTATAAGATAAACTGCTTAAATCCCATTGCGGATGTAGGATTAAAGAATTTCAGCAGCCAGTATCAGATCACGGCGGACATTAACGAGGCGGACGGCGTTCTGGTAAGAAGCGCATCTATGCACGAGATGGAGCTGCCGAAGGGTCTGCTGGCAGTAGCCAGAGCCGGAGCGGGGGTAAACAATATTCCGCTGGATAAATGTGCGGAGAAGGGCGTGGTAGTGTTTAATACGCCGGGAGCCAATGCCAACGGCGTTAAGGAGCTTGTGCTGGCGGGCATGCTGCTGGCGGCCAGGGATGTGATCGGCGGCATT